>NZ_PGUB01000061.1:0-29316 GCF_002924285.1 Aquimarina sp. I32.4
AGGGGTAAGTCAAGAGTTTACTCATGTTGCTACACCAGAGGAAAATGCACATGTAGAAGCTTATCATGGAATACTTAAAAAAGAAGTCTTTCAACGATTTGAGTATAGAACATTTGGAGAGATTCAACAAATACTAAAAAGATATGTGGTTTTCTATAACAACGTAAGGCATCATGGACTATTGGGAAGAATAACTCCTATGGAAAAATGGAACAAAGACAAACACTTAATTTTAATGAAAAATAGAGTAGCATAATTAATAATCCAAATTTAAAAGATTACTCTTGTTTTATAGGGGTCAAAACATAAGATATAGTAATAGAGTATTTCAAGATCATGATTGGTTTTATGCATTTTTTTAATAGGTATTCCCATTTTATCTAGATTTATATTTTTACGTTGGATAAGAAGCTTATCTAATAAAACAGGAAAAAATGTTAATCGATGAACTATTTATGGATTAATTAGCCCGAACATTTCATTAATTATATTAGGGTTGTCTGACTTGAAATTTCAAAATGAAGAAGCAAATACCATTGTGTTAGAAAAAAGAAAAGACTACGGTAAAAAAGTTTTTCGTTTAAAAGAAGATGTATTAGAGAAAAAAGAACTCGGAAAAAGAATAGATAAGCTGAAAAAGGATTTGAATGAAAAGCTTCAGTTAGAGTTAAGGGATTTCTACTCAAAATAAATAACTGCAAGTTTTGTTCTAATAATGAATAAAAAGGTATTGAAGAAGGCTGCTTAACACAAAATCACACATGAATATTGAAACTCAATTAAGAAATAAACTACAAGAAATAAGCGAAATACTAGAGGTTGAAACTGATCAAAATAAAGAAGTAGGGGTTTTATCTGGTATTTCTGGAGTTGCGTTATTTCAATTTTACTACTCAAGGTTTACAGAAGATGATACACACGCTGATAAAGGAGTAGAAACAATAACAAAAACAATAGAGCTAATTAATAATGGGTTTTCATACCCTACTTTTTGTGCTGGTATTTCAGGAGCCTGTTGGGCACTCGAAATTCTCAAAGAAGAAGAATTTATTGAGCTAGATGATGATTTTCTCTCTTCAGAATTAGATTCATATTTATTAGAAGCGATGCGAGCAGATATAAAAATAGCCTATTTTGATTTTTTACATGGGGCTATAGGATATGGATATTATTTTTTGAAACGATACCAGAACGCAGCATCAGAAGCTTCCAAAAAAATATATAAAACATATCTAGATGAGCTGATCACTGCACTAAAAAAAACATCCAAAGAAAATGAACAAGGAGTTTGGTGGCAATCTGTTTTGGATAAAGAAAAAGGGATCGTTGGTTGTAATCTTGGATTATCACATGGTATATCAAGTACTGTAAATTTTTTAGCGAGGATAGCAGTATATGATGAGTTTTATGAGGATGTTATTGAGCTAGTGCAAAAGACAGCTTATTATATATTGAGTTATAAAACTAACGATACCACCTTGACAGCGATGTACCCTAATTGGATTGTTGAAAATAATAAAACCGATGATCCATCTAGATTAGCATGGTGCTACGGAGATTTAGGCATAGGAATATCGTTATTAAAAGCAGCAGAAGTATTAAAAGATACTCGGCTATATAATGAAGCAATCAACACATTAAAGCATTCTACAAAACGTAGAAACCTTGATGAAGCTGGAGTCAAAGATGCTGGGATATGTCATGGAGCCTATGGTATACTTCATATGTATACTTATTTATATAAAAAAACAAAAGAAGATGTATTCAAAGAAGCTTCTGATTTTTGGATGCAACAAGCTTTGGATATAGGAGTGCATGATGATGGGTATGCTGGATACAAGGTATGGAGAGGTGTAGAAACAGAAAAATGGATAAGCGAGGTTAACTTACTAGAAGGAGTAGCAGGGATAGGATTGACTATGCTATCTTATATGACTCCTTTGCAAACAAAATGGGATGAGTCCTTATTGATAGGCTAATTTATATAGAATAATAAGAAAGAAGTATATATTTAATTACGATACAATGAAAGTAGACCTTAGAAGTGATACAGTAACCAAGCCCACTCCGGGGATGCTTGATGCTATGTTTAGTGCAGAAGTGGGAGATGATGTGTATAAAGAAGACCCTACAGTTAATATGCTAGAAGAAAAGGTCGCACATATGTTTGGGAAGAAACAAGCACTGTTCTTTCCATCAGGTAGTATGGCTAATCAAGCCGCTATAAAATTACACACACAACCAGGAGATCAATTGATAACTGATCATTATGCACATGTATATAATTATGAAGGAGGAGGTGTTTCTTTTAATAGTGGGGTTTCTTGTAAACTATTACAAGGAAATAGAGGTATGATTACTGCCGCACAGGTAGATTCTTCCGTCAACCCACCTGATTTTTATCATAGTCCTTTAACGAGTTTGGTAAGTATAGAAAATACAACCAACAAAGGAGGTGGAGCATGTTATGATTTTGAAGAGGTTAAAAAAATAAAAAAAGTATGTGATAAGCATGATTTGGGATACCATTTGGATGGTGCTCGATTATGGAATGCTCTTGTAGAAAAAGGGGAGAAAGCCATGCAATACGGAGATGTTTTTGATACTATTTCTGTTTGTTTAAGTAAAGGTCTTGGAGCTCCTGTAGGATCTGTATTAGTGGGAGATGATCATATCATGAAACAGGCCATCAGGATTCGTAAAATTTTAGGAGGAGGTATGCGACAGATAGGGTACCTAGCAGCTGCAGGCTTGTATGCATTAGAACATCATGTAGGTAGGTTAACAGAAGATCATAAAAAAGCAAAAGAAATAGGTAACGTACTAGAAAAACTATTCTATGTAAAACAGGTAGAGCCAATAGATACCAATATTGTCATATTTACAATAGATGGTGATGAAGAAGAATTTATAACAGAGATGGCCACAAAAAATATTCATTTTTATGGAATGGGAGAAGGCAAGTTACGATTGGTTACTCATTTAGATTATACGCAAAAGATGCATGAATATTTTTTAGAAGTATTGATAGCTTCTAATAAATAAAGCTATCTAAGATTGATAGACAGCTTTATTTAAGATTTTATAAAAAAAATAGATTCATTTTGTAGTTGCTTCTGGAGCGTTTTCTTTTACAGAATTGATACCATTTTCCATTCCTGATTCTGAAGAGTACATTTGACTACTACCAATAATTTGACCATTACCTGCTTTCAGGTTAAAATAGAATTTTCCATTTTTTGCTGTTTTACGCTCATATTTACCATCTTCAGAAGCATTTTTTTTGACAGAAGAAATACCATTTTCTGCCGCAGATTTGCTATTATAAACTTCGCTACTTAAAATCACTTGTCCATTTTTGGCTTTCAGCGTAAAATGATAGCTGGATCCCTCTTTACTTTTGAGTTCAAACATATTGTTAGGTTTTTAGTTAATTTTTTAGCTTTTGTTAAAAATATATAATTAAAAGGAAAAAGAAAAATGTATTGTCAAGGAACCTCTTTTTTAGTGTGATGTATTTTATCGAAGAAAGATACAAATCATCGGAAAAAACACGTTTTCATGTTATTAGCCCTCAGTATATCTGCGTTTTAACAATTAATTTTGTATTTTATATTTTATTTAAAACACACAAAAACCATTCAACTATGAGAAAAATAACTTTAGCAGTATTCTTTACTTTTTTAGGAGCTGCATTACATGCTCAACAAGACTTGCCGGCAGACCCTAAACCAGGGAAATGTTATGTTAGATGTACAACTCCAGATGTTTATGAGAATAAAACAGTAAAAGTGGAAATAACACCAGCATATAAAAAGTTAAAAACATACCCTGCCGAGTATAAAACTGTTACAGAAAAAGTGGTCATCAAAGAAGCTTCAAAAAGACTTAAAGTTATCCAAGCAAAATATGAGACTAAAACGGTAACTTTTGTTAAAAAGCAAGGAGCTTCTTCTTTAAAGATCATCCCAGCAAAATTAGGTAATGGATCTGAAACTGTAGAGGTTAAGCCAGCTTTCGCACAATGGGAGTTAGGGTCTCCAGCACCTGATTGTGCATCGGGAAATCCAGATGATTGCCGCTATTGGTGCTATAAGGGGTATCCTGCAGAGTATACAACCGTACCTGTTAAAAAGTTAGAGACAGATGCTACTACTCAAAGTCAAAGTATAAAAGAATTAGGGGGTACATTTACCCAAAGAGTGGTGGTTGAGCCAGCAAAAGTTATCGAAGAAGAGATTCCAGCAGAGTATGGCACTATAACCAAAACTGTTCTTGTCAAAGATGCATACTCAGAAGAAGTGATTGTTCCTGCAACTTATGAAGAAGTCTCTCAAGAAGTATTAGCCAAAAAAGGAGGTTTAACTACTTGGAAAGAAGTAGAATGTTCTTTGGTAGAATACTCTGCTTTACCAATTAATTGGAATTTAGGGAGTGCTACATTAACAACACAAGCCAAAAACTTGATTGATACTAGATTACTTCCTGTTTTAGCAAGCAATGAAGGTGCTAAGATGGAGATAGCATCTCATACAGATGCAAGAGGTTCTAAAACTAATAATAAAGCACTTTCTGTAAGGAGAGCACAATCTGTAGTAACTTATTTGATATCTAAAGGAGTTAATGCAAGTAGACTTGTAGCTAATGGGTATGGAGAAACCAGACTCAAAAATAGATGTGCAGATGGTGTTACATGTACAGAAAGAGAACATGCTGCCAACCGTAGAACAGAATTTAGATTAATTCAATAATAGTATTTATAGAATTATAAAAAGAAATAAGGAGGCAATTTGCCTCCTTATTTCTTTTTATTTTAATAACGTTTCAATACACTACCTATTTAGAAAACTTATCTAGTAATTCAAAATGAAACTTAGGATTTCTAAGTGAACTATATCCAGAAATTTTATCAAGAATTTTCCCTTTTGAAGATAGAATTAATACCAAAGGAAAAGATTTATTATCATTATAATCATTCAATAAGGAATAATTCTGTTCCCTTTGTTTATCAGTAAGAAGATCATTGTTTCTAGGAATATCTATAAGAAGGAATACAAAATCCTTTTTATAGTTACTAAACTTTTTATGATCAAAAAAATCTTCTTTTAGAAGTTTACAAGGTCTACACCAATCACTACCGCTAAAATACATTAGAATAGATTTTTTATTGGCTTTAGCTTCCTTTTTTGCGAGATCAAAATCTTGCAACCAAACAATATCTTTTGATTCTTGTTGAGAAAACCCAATAAAACCAAACAATACAAAAAATAGGAAAATGCGTCTCATTATTTATAACTATATGTTGCTTAGTTTATAAAGTTAACAAAAATTATTCCATAAATTTATCTAACCCAGGAATATTTGGTATCCCTTCCTTTGCTACAGCGGCTAGTTCTGATTCATTAACTTGAGTAGCTTTTGTAATCGCTTTATTAAGTGTTAATATCAAATAATCTTCTAATTGCTCTTTGTCTTTTAACAAATCATCAGATACAGTTATATTCTTTACCTCTCTATTGGCGGTAATAGTAATTTTAAGCAATCCATCAACACTTTCTTCATCGATCAATACCGTACTTAATCTTTTTTTTGTTTCAGCTACTTTTTGCTGGGCTTCTTTTAGTTTACCCATCATGCTCATCATATCTCCAAACATATATGTTTTTTTTTTAATTTATAAATGCAAAATTAGTACTTTGGGTGTTAATAAACTAACAAGATTATTGCGAAAACTCAGGGTATTATATTCTTAAGATCACTTATTTTTGCAACTTCATGTAAAAACAATACAATGACTACATTGAATACCAAAATTCAACCACCTATAGTAGATAAAAAACCAACAAACCTTAAAAAACATAAAGATA
Organism: Aquimarina sp. I32.4; assembly: GCF_002924285.1. Lineage (NCBI taxonomy): Bacteria > Pseudomonadati > Bacteroidota > Flavobacteriia > Flavobacteriales > Flavobacteriaceae > Aquimarina > Aquimarina sp. I32.4. The sequence goes on from NZ_PGUB01000061.1 coordinate 5,868, forward strand.
CTCGTGTTGATGAATATTTTTGGTTAAATGAGCGAGAGAATCCAGAAGTGATTGATTATTTGGAACGTGAAAATGAATATACTGATAAAATGACTGCGCATACCAAAAAGTTTCAAGAAGATCTTTTTGAAGAAATGAAAGGGCGTATTAAAGAAGACGACTCTTCTGTTCCTTATAAATTAAATGGATATTGGTATTTAACGCGTTATGAAAAAGGGAAAGATTACCCTATATACTCCAGAAAGAAAGAAACGCTAGATGCAGATGAAGAAATTCTTTTTGATTGCAATGTAGAAGCAGAAGGGCATAACTATTTCAAATTATCAGGGCTTAATGTGAGTCCAGATAATAAATTAATTGCATTTGGAGTAGATACAGTAAGTAGGCGTAAATATACAATACAGATAAAAAATCTGGAAACAGGAAAAGTTTATCCTGAGATTATAGAAACAACTACAGGAGGGAGTACATGGGCTGCTGATAGTAAAACATTATTTTATACCAAAAAAGATGATGAAACATTACGATCAAATAAAATTTATAGACATGTTTTAGGAACTTCTGTTTCAGAAGATGTTGAGATTTTTAATGAAACAGATGATACCTTTAATACATTTATTTATAAGACCAAATCAAGAAAATATCTAGTTATAGGATCTAGTAGTACATTGACTTCAGAATATAGAATTTTAAAAGCAGATAACCCCACTGGAGAATTTAAAATTTTTCAACCAAGAATACGAGGGGTAGAATATGGGATAGCCCATTACGAAGACCATTTTTATGTGTTGACAAATGCAGATAAGGCAACTAATTTTAAACTAATGAAGGTTGGTGAAGGCAATACAGCAAAAGAAAACTGGACTCCTTTAATTGCTCATAGAGATCATGTTTTGCTAGAAGATGTAGAGATTTTCAAAGAATATTTGGTTATAAGTGAGAGAGACAATGGACTTAATAAGATCAATATTAAACGATGGGATGGTACTGTAGATTACTACCTGCCATTTGATAATGAAACCTATACGGCTTATTTGAGCGCAAATCCTGATTTTGATACTAAAATACTTAGGTATTCATACAATGCACTTACAACCCCCAACTCTGTAATTGATTTTGATATGGAAACTAAGAAAAAAGAAATCAAAAAAGAACAAGAAGTACTCGGAGGTAAGTTTGATAAAGAAAACTATGTTTCAGAGAGAGTATGGGCAATAGCAGAGGATAATACTAAAATTCCTATGTCTTTGGTTTATAAGAAAGGAATTAAAAAAGATGGTAGTAACCCCTTATTGCAATATGGGTATGGGTCTTATGGTTCAACCATAGATCCTTATTTTTCCTCAGTACGATTAAGTTTACTTGATAGAGGGTTTATTTATGCAATTGCACATGTAAGAGGAAGTGAGTATTTAGGGAGATCGTGGTATGAAAACGGAAAATTACTAGCAAAGAAAAATACATTTACTGATTTTATAGACTGTTCCAAATATTTGATAGCAGAAAAATACACCTCTGCAAATCATTTATATGCTATGGGAGGCTCGGCAGGAGGATTATTAATGGGAGCAGTAGTTAATATAGCCCCTAATTTATATAATGGAATTGTAGCCGCAGTACCCTTTGTAGATGTTGTTACTACAATGTTAGATGAAAGTATTCCACTTACCACAGGCGAATATGATGAATGGGGAAACCCTAATGAAAAAGAATATTATGATTATATGAAATCATATTCTCCATATGATAATGTAACAGCACAGAAATACCCAAATATGTTGATCACTACTGGTTTACATGACTCGCAAGTTCAGTATTGGGAACCAGCCAAATGGGTAGCTAGATTAAGAGAATTAAAAACAGATGATAATTTATTATTGTTACAGACCAATATGGAAACTGGTCACGGAGGAGCCTCAGGAAGGTTTGAAGCACTAAAAGAAGTAGCAGAAGAGTATGCCTTTTTATTAGATTTAGAAAGTATAAAAGAGTAATTAAAAAAAATAATGTACCTTCGTACCGTTTTTGTAGCAGTTAGTGGTTTCCTATTTAACCCCCACAAATCTGTGTAAAACACTACTATATGAAAGAAGATATTAGGGCTTATAATAATGTTTTAGAGCTTATCGGTGATACCCCACTTATAAAGTTAAACAAGATTATGAAAGGCTTTCCGGGAAATTTCTACGCTAAAGTAGAATCTTTTAACCCAGGGCATTCTACAAAAGACAGGATTGCACTTTATATAATAGAAGAAGCAGAAAGAAAAGGTATTCTTAAACCTGGCGATACCATTATAGAGACAACTAGTGGAAATACTGGTTTTAGCTTAGCAATGGTAAGTGTCATCAAAGGATATGACTGTATTCTAGCAGTAAGCTCCAAGTCCTCTAAGGATAAGATAGCTATGCTAAAGAATATGGGGGCAAAAGTATATGTTTGCCCTGCTCATGTAAGTGCTGATGATCCAAGATCTTATTATCAAGTAGCAAAAAGGCTTCATGAAGAGATAAAAGGTTCTGTGTATATTAATCAATATTTTAATGAATTAAATATTGATGCTCATTACAATTCTACAGGCCCAGAAATTTGGGATCAAACCAATGGTAAACTTACTCACTTTATAGCGTGTTGTGGAACTGGAGGAACCATTTCTGGTACTGCAAGGTTTTTAAAAGAAAAAAATAGTGATATTCGTGTTTTAGGAATTGATGCCTATGGATCAGTTTTGAAAAAATACCATGAAACCAGAGAGTTTGATAAGAAGGAAATTTATCCTTACAGAATAGAAGGTCTTGGTAAAAACTTGATTCCTACTGCTACAGATTTTGATGCTATTGATCAATTTGAGAAAGTAAGTGACGAAGATAGTGCTCATACAGCAAGAGAATTGGTGAGAAAAGAAGGTATGTTTTTAGGATATACTAGTGGTGCTGCTATACAAGGAACGAAACAACTTGCAGAGCAAGGGGAATTTGATGAAAATAGTAATGTAATTATTATTTTACCAGATCATGGATCAAGATATATGAGTAAAGTATTTAGTGATGAGTGGATGACTGAACAAGGATTTTTTGATAGTAAGAACGAAGTAGATGCTACAGAAGTTCAGTTTATAAAATAGAATCTAAAAAAAAATATTTTTAAAAACATTCCTTTTACGGGGATGTTTTTTTTTGAAGATGTTTTTGGGCTACTGAAAGAGATTTTATAATACACAATTGTGATTAAATTGTCTTGTAATCCTTAGGATACTAGTGACGTAATAGTTGAACGATTTTGTGTTTTGTGAAAATAACAGTTTATAAAAGTGAAATAGGATATAATTATGTCATCAAATCAATTTTCCGTATTTTCGCACACTTATAAGAAACAATTTTTTGATAAATGAGAGATTTATTTGATAAGATATATAAAGACAAGGGTCCATTAGGAAAATGGGCAGATCAAGCAGAAGGATATTTTGTTTTTCCTAAACTAGAAGGCCCTATATCAAATAGAATGAGGTTTCAAGGGAGAGAAGTAATTACCTGGAGTATCAATGACTATTTGGGATTGGCAAATAAAGAGGAAATACGCAAGGTAGATGCAGAAGCCGCAGCAAAATATGGTTCAGCCTATCCTATGGGAGCGAGAATGATGAGTGGGCATACTGATTTGCATGAGCAATTACAAGATGAATTGGCAGAATTTGTTGATAAAGAAGCTGCATATCTATTGAATTTTGGATATCAAGGTATGGTGTCAACTATAGATGCACTTGTAAGCAAGGATGATATTATTGTATATGATGTAGATGCACATGCTTGTATTATTGATGGTGTACGTTTACATCAGGGAAAAAGATACACATATCGACATAATGATATAGAAAGTATCGATAAAAACTTGATGAGAGCTACCAAAATGGCTGAAAAGACTGGAGGAGGGATTTTATTGATTTCTGAAGGTGTTTTTGGAATGCGTGGAGAACAAGGGAGATTAAAAGAAATAGTTGCATTAAAAGAAAAATATAATTTCAGGTTATTTGTTGATGATGCACATGGTTTCGGGACACTTGGAAAAACAGGAGCAGGAACAGGAGAGGAGCAAGGTGTTCAGGATCAGATAGATGTGTATTTTGCTACATTTGCTAAATCTATGGCAAGTACAGGAGCATTTATTGCTGCAGATCAAGAAATAATTGATTATTTGAAATATAATTTGCGTTCACAAATGTTTGCAAAATCGCTTCAGATGCAGTTAGTAGTAGGAGCGCTTAAACGTTTGGATATGCTAAAAACAATGCCTGAGCTTAAGGATAAGTTATGGCAAAATGTAAATGCATTGCAAAATGGACTTAGAGATAGAGGTTTTGACTTAGGGACTACACAAAGTTGTGTAACGCCAGTATATCTAAAAGGAAGTATTCCTGAGGCTATGGCTTTGGTAAAAGATCTAAGAGAGAATTATGGTATTTTCTGTTCTATTGTAGTGTACCCTGTAATTCCTAAAGGGTTGATATTGCTAAGGCTTATTCCTACAGCATCTCATACAGGAGAGGATATAGAAGAAACATTAAATGCATTTTCTGCAATACGTGAGCGTCTAGAAAATGGAACTTATAAACGTATATCTGCCGAAGTAGCAGCTGCGATGGGTGAGTAAACCCATAAAAAATAAGTACTAAAAAAAACCGTTATTCTTAGCGGTTTTTTTTAGTACTTATTTTTTATGGAGATACTATAAATTTAAGGTAGCCTGTAGGGTATTTGAGAGACTTTGAATTATAATAAAAAAGGGTAAGACTTTAAAAAAAAGTCAAACCCTCGATATTTTAAGTTACATACTTAAGTATTTCTATTTATAAAATACTTTTTCTAAACGTTCTTCGCATTTTATGTTGTTCATGTTCATAACCATTCCATAATGCTTGAATAGCTTTGTTTTCTTCAAGTTCAGGATTGGTTTCAACAACTTCGATACCATTACGTAGAAAAGCTTCATTCATTTCTTTAAAAATTAGTGCAGTAACTCCTTTGTTTTGATATTCAGGGTCTACACCAATAAGATAAAAAGCTGCAGTATTATTTCTGCGTTGCGCTTTTAAGATGTGTAAAAATCGAAGCGGATATACTTTACCGTTCATTTTCTTTAATGCTTTTGAAAAAGAAGGCATTACAATTGAAAATGCTATGAGTTTTCCTGTATTATCTGCAATACAAGTAATGTACTCTGGGTTGAGATATGGCAGGTATTTTTTCTTATACATATCAATCTGATACTGTTGTATAGGAACAAATGTTTGCAAACTACTATATGTTTTGTTAAGTAGATCAAACATATCATCTGCATATGCAAGTATCTCTTTACTCTTTTTGAATTTAAGAAGTTGAAGTTGGTAACGTTCTTTGATTACCTTGGCAAATTTTATTACTTTTTCTTTTGTTTCTTTAGGAACTTTTATTTTGTATTCGACCCAAGTAGCAGCTGGTTCAAAACCAAGTTGCTCCATGTGTTTTGAGTAATATGGGTAGTTGTACCATGTAATCATGGTGTTGAGTTCTTCGAACCCTTTGATAAGGATTCCTGCTTTATCCATATTAGAGAACCCTACTGGTCCTTCTATATATTCTAAGGAGTGTTGAGCGCCATACTCAATAACTTTTTGCAATAGAGCCTTGGTTACTTCAATATCATCAATAACATCAAACCAGCCAAAGCGCACTTTTTGCTTTTTTTGCTCTTTTACTTCAATCCAGTTTATAATTGCGGCAATTCTACCTACAATCCTATTGTTTTTATAGGCAAGAAAGTACTTTGCATCAGAGTTTTTAAAAACTGGGTTCTTTTTTGGGTTTATTACATCTACTTCCTCTTTGATGATAGAAGGTACATAATAAGGGGAATCTTTATATAACTCAAAAGGAAATTTAACAAACGTAGCCAAATCTCCTTTTGAAGTAATTTCTTTAATCGTAATCATATATCATCTCTAATTCATCACAAATATATAATCCTTTTGCTAAATATTATGATTGCATGCGGATCATTTTGATAATAATACGATAGATTTTTTATATCAAATGTTTAGATATAGAAGATTTTATAGATATTCCTAGCAGTTACTGGTCCATTTTTTCTAATTCTTTATCTAAATCTGTGTCGTTGGTATTGGTGTTTTCTTCTTTGTTTTTATTTTTCCCTTCTTCTTTTTTACGTTTCTTTTCTTCTTTTTTACGCCTTTTCTCTTCTTTCTTTTTGCGTTTTTCTTCTTCTTTTTTAGTTTTCTCTTGTTCTTTTTGATATTCTTCGTATTCAGCATCTACATCTTCCTCTTCTTTTTCTTCAGTTTTCTCTTTAACTTTTTTATCTTTCTCTTCACTTTCCTGTTCAAGCTCTTTTTCCATTTTATCAAGTTCCTGAAGTTCCTTATCGATATCTTGTAATTCTTGATCTACGCCTTGTTTTTCTTCCATTTTATCAAGTTCAGCATCAATTTCATCGATCATTTTTTGCTTTTCTTTTTCGGCTTGTATTTCTGCTTTTTTAGCTTTTCTAGCTTCTTTTGCTTCACGTTTTAAACGTCTGGCTTCTTCCTTTTTAAACTTTTTTCCTTCTTTTTTTGCAACCTTTTCGTTTTCTATTCGCTCACGCTCCAGTCGTTCTTCTGTACGTCTCTCATCAAGATCATTTTCTAATCCTTGTCTAAAGCCATCATCTTCAAAGTCATTTATAAAAGGAGTTTTCTCTAATTTCAAGCTGTCATTTTCTATGCCTTCTCCTTCTTCAAATTCATCTAGATTTTCATCGTTTTCATCATCACTTTCTTCACCTTCTTCTTTTTCCAGATTTTCTTCTTCTTTAATTCCTCCTTCTAATCCTGGTTGTTCTATAATTTCATCTTTTTTGTGCCAATCAAAGCGATATGATGCTCCTAAACTTAGGGTAAAAATAGAAGGGGTGTCTTTAAAATTAAAGGCTATGTTTGCATCAAATTGTAAATCCTGATCAAACAAATAAGCGCCTCCAAATCTCATTATATTATCACTGTAAAAGTCACTTTTTTGCCCTTGATATTCACCAAAAGCGGCCCATTTATCATTAATAGTATGGGTAGAAGTAATGATCCATCCTATAATCGGATCGTCTGTAGTTACTTTGTCTATAATAAGATTGGTTACCAATACCCAGTTTCCGTTCATACTGGTACTCCAATTATTTTGAGTCATTAGCACAATTTTTGGACTAAAAGAATCATCATTTGGAGAAGTAAAGGGATTGTCTTGTGAGATGAAATTAGCTCCTACATATGCAGAGACTGCAGGAATAAGGCTTTTCCATTTAAATTTATAGCGTTCTTTCCAGCTTTTTAATTCATCATAATTTATAGAATCCTTTTTTGGTTTTTTGTATGGATCATATATTAAGTATTTTGCACCTATAGTATTTACTTCAAAATCACTTCTTTTTATTTTTTCTTGGTTGCCTCCAACAGTTCGTTTTATGCCATCTGCTCTAAATCTACCGTTTAATCTAAGTTCTAACTGCTCTATTAGTAAACCATACCGTATTGAGTAATCAATATTAAAGACATTAGTTTTGGTATTTAGTATTTTATGCTTTTGTTTCCCGAAGCCCAATCCGCCTTCTAATTGTAATACATTATTACCAACCGAGAAAGCACCTTGAGATGTTCCAGGTCTATTGGTATTGATCTTTTCGGTATATTGTGCAGAAACTGTAATACCATATAAAAATATGGTAGCTAATAACAGAATAGATTTAGGGTTCATATTCAATAGATTTGGTTCAAATATAGCAGATTTTATCATTTTTTTAAGGTAGACTAGCTGTAATTGTATATAGAGTTCATTATTTTTGAAAAAAAATGATATGCAAGAAGCATCGTTGCAAGGGGTGTTAAAGACAATTCTCATTATAATTTTGGTATACTATGTGCTAAAGGTATTAACGCGTTTATTTGGCCCTCTATTGCTTAAATATGTAACAAAGAAAGCTGGAGAAAAGTTTCAACAACAATTTAATCAGCGTCAAAATTCTCATAAACCTACAGAAGGAGAGGTTACTATTGAAACAAAATCAAAAGAAAATTCTTCTAATAAAGATGTTGGAGAATATATCGATTATGAGGAAATTGATTAATTTGGCTCTTTATTTAGAAAACTCACACACATCATGTCTTTAATCAAAAGATTTATACCTCATTTTTTTGTTATTCTTGGATTTATTATTGCTTCACTGGCTTACTTTAGCCCTGTGTTGAATGGAAAAATGCTTTATCAAAATGATATTAAGCATTATGAGAGTATGGTTAAACAGCAAAATGAATACAGAGCAGAAACAGGTGAAGAAACCTATTGGAATAACTCCGCATTTGGGGGAATGCCTACTTATCAACTTGGAGCAAAGTTTCCGCATGATTATATGGATAAGCTAGATCGTTTGATTCGATTTTTGCCAAGACCTGCGGATTACCTTTTTCTTTATTTGGTTAGTTTTTATATTTTGATGCTGGTTATGCGTATTCCTTGGAAAATTGCTATTCTAGGAGCATTGGCTTTTGGGTTCTCTGCATACCTTATCATTATTATCGGGGTGGGCCATAATTCTAAAGCACATGCAATTGCTTATTTTCCTCTGGTGCTTTCTGGAATTTTATTGGTTTTTCAGAAAAGATATATTTGGGGATTTTTACTCACAGCACTTGCTATGGGATTAGAAATACAGGCAAATCATTACCAGATGACCTATTATCTAGGGTTATTAGCATTGGTTATGGGAGCTACTTTTTTTATTGATGCTATTAAGAAAAAAGAAATTCCTCATTTTTTTAAATCTGTAGGTGTTTTGATAGTTGCTGTTTTATTGGGATTAGCAACAAATGCAACAACACTATTATCTACATCAGAATATGTAAATACTAGTATTAGGGGTAAAAACTTATTGGCAGAATCAACTGCAAGTACATCAGAAAAGAATGGACTTGATTATGAATATATAACAGAATATAGTTACGGTAAATTAGAATCATTAAATCTTTTTGTACCAAAACTAATGGGATTGGGTAGAGCTTCTGATTTGGGATCGGATTCTGCTTTTTATCAAAAATTAATTGAACTGGGAGAGCCAAGGGATAAAGCTAATTATTATGCCAAGGTTACTGGTTTGTATTGGGGTGAACAACCGTTAGTAGAAGCCCCTCCTTATCTGGGGATAACAGTCGTTTTTTTAGCGCTTTTAGGGTTATTACTTATAAGTGGAAGATTACGTTGGTGGCTTTTGGCAGGAATTCTTTTATCATTAACATTGAGTTGGGGTAAAAACCTGGAGTTTTTGACACGCTTTTTTATCGATTATGTTCCTTTTTATAATAAGTTTAGAGCAGTATCAAGTATTCAGGTACTATTAGAACTTTTGGTGCCTATTGCAGCAGTGTTTGGAGTGTATAACATTTTTAATGATAAAATACCATTTGCAGAAAGACAAAAGAAATTTTTGATCTCATTAGGTACTTTTGGAGGACTGTGTTTACTCTTTTGGTTGTTTGGAGGAAGTTTATTTAGCTTTAAATCATCATCAGAAATTCAATTAGGGATTGAACAACCTATGATTTTTGATGCTATCAAAGCCGATAGAATCACAATAATGAAAAGTGATAGCCTTCGATCATTATTATTTGTACTACTTGTTGGTGGAGTGATTTGGGGAATGTTAAAGAAAAAACTATCAGAAAATATGGCCCTTGTTGCTTTAGGGTTACTTATTATTGTTGATTTGGTAGGAGTGGATAGACGAAGTGTGAATAATGAAGGGTTTATCTCTAAACGAGAATATAAAAATTTATTTCAGGCGACAAGTGTAGATAAAGAAATTCAAAAAGATACCTCTTATTTTAGAGTATTGGATTTGGCAAGAGGGTTTAATAACTCTCATATGAATTACTTTTTTAATTCAGTAGGAGGGTATTCTGCTGTACGACCTAGAAAGATGCAGGACTTATTTTATGAACATATCCAAAAAGATACTGTAAAAATAATAAATAAGAAGAAGGTTAATGTAAAATGGATGAATCCTGAAGTGGTTAATATGCTTAATATAAAGTATGTAGTACAGCAAAATGAGAAAAGACAATTAGATGTTCAGCAAAATCCATCAATAAATGGCCCAGCATGGTTTGTATATGAATTAAAACCTGTGGCAAACCATAAAGAGGAGTTTGAGGCTTTAAAAACTATAAATACAAAAAAAGAAGCTGTTCTTAATGTTCGTTTTACAAGATTATCAAAGATGAGAACTTCTTATGTACCTCAAACAAACTTTAAAGTTGATAGTCTAGCGAATATCTCACTTGTACAGCACAAACCAAATCAATTGATATATAAATCTAATAGTAAAGAAAAAGGATTTGCTGTTTTTTCTGAGGTGTATTATAAAAATGGTTGGAATGCATATATAGATGGAAATTCAAGTCCTATTATTCCTGTGAATTATACGCTTAGAGGGTTGCAGATTCCTAAGGGGAAACATACCATAGAATTCAAATTTGAGCCTCAGGTTGTAAAAATAGGAAGCACCATTACGCTTGCTAGTTCTATAATTTTTGTATTGTTACTTATCGGAGGACTATTTTATCAGTATAAGAAAACAGGAAATGTAGTACCTCTTTCACAGGATGATAAATAGCTTGTGTTTTGAAAGTCCTGATCGTTACATATTATTGGCCACCTGCAGGAGGCCCTGGAGTACAAAGATGGCTTAAGTTTGTCAAGTATTTTAGGGAGTTTGGTATTGAGCCAATAGTGTATGTGCCTGAGAATCCAACATACCCGATGGAGGATGATTCATTATCTTCTGAAATCCCTGAGGGAGTAACGGTATTGAAACACCCTATTTTTGAACCCTATCGTTTTGCTCAGGTGTTTTCTAAAAAAGAAACCAAGACAATAAGTAAAGGTATTATTGCGGGTAAAGAAAGACAGTCTTTTATACAAAGGTTGCTATTGTTTATACGTGGTAATTTTTTTATACCTGATGCGCGTAAGTTTTGGGTGAATCCTTCTGTTAAGTATTTAAAAAAATACGTATTAGATAACAAAATAGAGACTATAATCACTACGGGGCCACCGCATAGTGTGCACTTGATAGGAAAAGAGTTGAAAAATCAAGTAGGAGTGAGGTGGTTTGCAGATTTTAGAGACCCATGGACTACCATTGGTTATCATGATAAGCTTAAGCTTACCAAACGATCTAAACGAAAGCACAAAATGTTGGAAAAAGAGGTGTTATCAGAAGCAGATCATATTATAGTAACAAGTTTTACAACTCAAAAAGAGTTTGGTGCTATTGCTAATACTCCAGTTTCTGTAATTACAAATGGATATGATACAGAAGTGGTGATTGAAAAACAATTGGATACTACATTTACGGTTTCTCATATTGGCTCTTTGTTATCTGCTAGAAACCCAGCTTATCTTTGGAAGGCGATGTATGAATTAACTCAGCAAAATGAATCATTTTCCAAATTTTTTCGGTTACAATTAGTTGGGGCGGTAAGTGATGATGTATTATCTTCGATAAAAGCAGCAGGGCTATCTGATTTTTTGGAACTAAGAGGGTATGTTCCTCATGCTGATGCTATAAAAATACAACGAAGTTCTCAACTATTATTATTGATAGAAATTGATAGTAAAGATACTCGTTGTATTATTCCTGGTAAATTGTTTGAATATATGATATCCAAGAGACCTATTTTGGCAATAGGACCAGCAGAAGCAGATATATCCAAATTGATTTCAGAGACTAATTCAGGGTATTTTTTTGAATATGACGAGTATGATAAGATAAAAAAACAATTATTGGATTGTTTTACTCAATTTGAGAAAGGAACATTGGTATCAGAAGTAGAAGGAATAAATAAGTATAGTAGAAGCGCATTAACGGAAACATTTGCAAAGCTATTAAAACAATAATCTAATATTTTGAATTGGTAATGGGCGTAGTAGTAAACCAAACAATACGAAATATAATCATTACCTGTCTAGGGTTTGGTATAGGAGCAATTAATACATTGTTCTTATTTACTAATTTTATGAATGAAGAACATTATGGCCTGATTTCATACCTTATGACAACTTCTAATTTGATATGGCCACTTATGGCTTTTGGAGTGCATAATACGCTGATCAAGTTTTTCTCGTCGTATTCTAATCATAAACAACAAGATAAGTTTCTTACCATCATGTTGATTTTACCTTTTTTTATAGCAATAATTCTAGGTATAATAGGGACTATATTTTATAGTTCTATTCTGGAACTCTTTAGTGATAAAAATACAATCATACAGCCTTATGTATGGACTATTTTTGTTCTAGCATTTGCTGTGTCTTATTTTGAAGTGTATTTTGCTTGGTCTAAAGTAAAATTGAAAAGTGTCTTTGGTAATATAGTAAAAGAGCTATTCCTGAGAATTTGTATAAGTATACTACTGATATTATTATATTATGAAATCATAGATATAGAGCGATTTATTTATATACTAATGGCAGCGTATTTGTTGCGAACTCTAGTTATGAAAATATATGCTTTTGGGCTTCATCGTTTTAAATTTCGTTTATCTCTACCTGATAACTATGTATCTGTTTTCAAATATTCTGGATTGATATTGATTGCAGGTTCTGTTGCAAGTTTATTGATAGAGTTAGATAAAACGATGATAGAGCGTTATCTTTTGATAGAGAATGTTGCTAAATATGGAATCTGTGCATACATCGCAAGTGTAATTATTATTCCTTCTCGAGCTATGCATCAAATCACATACCCCTTGACGGCTAAATTAATTAATGCACAAGAAAAGAATCAATTACAAGATTTGTACAAAAAGAGTTCCTTAAACTTATTGGTAACAGGGGGATTACTTTTTATTTTGATTGTTTGCAATGTTACTCAACTTTTTGAGATTATACCTAAAGAGTATGAACTGTTTATTTGGGTGGTCATTTTGATAGGTAGTGCTAAATTGTTTGATAACCTTTTAGGAAATAATAATTCAATTTTATACTGTTCTGATTATTATAGGTTGATATTATATATTGGGGTAGGAATGGTTATTCTTACGGTAGTATTAAATATGTATTGGATTCCTGTATATGGAGTTACAGGGGCTGCTATTGCCACTTGTATAGCTGTGTTTTGTTATAATAGTACCAAATTATGGATTGTATATGCCAAATTTAAAATGCATCCTTTTTCTACAAAAACATTTTTGGCTTTGTCCTTGATTATCATTTTTACTTTTGGTTTTTATTTTTGGGAATTACCTTTTCACCCGATTCTTAATATTATTGGTAAGAGTATTATAATCGGGATAGCTTATATTGTTATTGTGTATGCATTAAAAGTATCTAAAGATATCAACGATTTAATAAAGAAAATCCCCAGAGGTGAATAAAAATTCAACTCAAAGGGATTTTCCAACTAACCAACCAAAAAGATAAATATCTTCAATTATTTTTTAGCTTCTACTTCTGCTGGTACGAGAACGTGTATTTGCTGATCTCGACCCTCTTTGAGAAGGAGTACTTCTTTGTCTATTTGCAGATGTTGCTCTAGAAGTGCTTTTTGCTCTACCACTATTATAATGACTACTGTTAGAACGTTTTGTTACATTTTTTGAGTAACTTCTATTTGTACTTCTAGGTCTTTGAACATTGTTTGTTTTGGCAACAGACCTATGTGTTCTTTCATTTCTTTTATAATTAGGTCTACTAGTACTTTTATTAGATCTACTTGCTACTGCACTTCTGCTTCTTCCATTAGATTGTACTCTCTGTTTTGATGGAGTACTTTTATTGTTTGATCGTACTCTTTGTTTGGAATATGCATTTCTATTTGTTGTACGTGCAAGTTTATTTGGTGCTCCTGTACGGCTTCTGCTAGTACTTCTAGTTGTTGCAATATTTGATCTATTTCTTGTATTGCTTTTTGAACCATAATTTGATCTGCTTCGAGTTGTATTTCTATTGTTATAATTAGATGTTCTACTACGACTTATTTTGCTATAGTTACGATCATTTCTTTTGTACATCGCAGTTCTACTGCTTCTTGTTCTGTAGTTTGTAGCTCTTGCATTAGAACCTCTATATCCTCTGTTGTAGCTAGATACTCTACTATAAGGCCTGTAATAACTACGACTTCTATATGGTCTACGGTAATACCCATCATAGTAATTGTTTCTATACATGGTATATGAACATCTATAAGGAGTGTAATATCTTCTGTATGGTCTATCGTATACAATACATCTACTTACTACTGGTACTGTGAAATAGTCATGAAAAGGTCTATATACATAATATCTGTTATAACGATTGATATACCCTGTACAGTTCAAGAAGTTTCCATATCTATTATAATTTACATATAGTCCACCAACTCTTGAGATACGACCATAATTATTATAGTTAATATAAATATCTCCAGCTTGTGTGATTCTACCATTATAATCATAAAAAATAGGCACATCTTCTATTTGTACTACAGCTCCGTAATCATCATATTGTACGTAAGCATCATAATCATATCCAGAGTTAAAACTTATGTTTACTCCAGGAGTATTGATGCCAACACTTACTCCATTGAAATGGAAATCAAATTGGCCATCTGCATATACTGAAAAATCAATACCTCCTTCAGAAAATATAAATGATTTACCATAATTATAATATGGAGCAGATGCTTCAACACTTGTTTTTGATGCACTAGCAGTAAAAGAAGCTAATAATAAACCTGTGAAAAGTAAAACAAAATTTTTCATAATTTGTGATTTTAAAAAGGAGAACAGAAATTTATTTTTCGATCTCACTTTTATAGTATCAAGCAGCGTGCCAAAAAAAAAATGATATTCATATTATTATTGCACTTTGTTTTTTAGTGTTGTAAGTGTTTGAAGTAAAGGGTTTAATGTTTGTTTTTGAAATAATTTTGTAAAAATAGGGTAACACTATTCTTTTTGTATTGATATAAGGGTGTAAAACTTTAAAACATAAAATTATGAATACTTTAAAATGTATGTTAGGAATACTATTAATGACTGTTTTTATAGTAACAGGTTGTTCTAGAGATGATGACAACTCTACACCTATACTACCACAAGAGATACTTGGATATGATGACCTTGCTGGGTTTTATGGTACTCATGGTGTACAAAAACAAGAATTTACTATCGATGCTACAATAGGAGGTAGTATTACAGGGGAGAACGGAACAATTATAACTATTCCAGCAAATTCTCTTGTAGATGTAGATGGAAATTTGATTAGTGGTATGGTTGATATTGGAATAAAAGAAATTTTTACTCCAAGTGAGATGATTTTATCAAATAGACCAACAAATGCGATTAATTTTTCTGGAGAAAACACTTTTCTTCTTTCTGAAGGAGAAACTGAGGTTGTTTTTACACAAAATGAAGATTCATTGCAGATGGCTATGGGAACATTTTATCAAATACAGGTTCCTTCTACTGGTGGTTTTGATGATGAGATGCTACCTTTTAGTGGAACAATTACTGATGATGGGAGTATAGAATGGAATGCTACTAGAGATATAGGAGATGATAATGGTTCTAGGGGCATGGTATATATTACAGCACCTTCCTCGTATTTGTATGATGTGTTTAATACAGGATGGTCAAATTGTGATAAATTCTATGCATATCCTGGAGCAAAAACAACGAATTATATTAACTTATCTACTAGTCCAAATGCGATAGAGACAGCTATTTATTTGGTTTTTGAAGAAAATAATCTTCCTGCTGTTGTCAAAATTTTTAATTCAGGAGAACCAATTATTCAAAGTTATACAAATTCCTTACCTGTTGGACTAGAAGCGACCTATATTGCGATTACTATATTAGATAATCAACAATATCTTGCTGTAAAAAGTGTAGTAATATCTGAAGAAGAAGAGCTTTCTTTTGATTTTGAGCCTAAAACTACACAAGAGATATTGGATGCTCTTGCTTTGTTAGATGATTAAAAATCTACTTCTTGAATTTATGTTATTATGGAAAATGATCAGGTATCCTGAGTAGAATCAAAATGCCTGATCATCTTTGTGAAAATATGTAACAATCTATTTATTTAAAATTTGTTAGCACTAATAGTAGTATGCATATTATAAAACGAAATTTCTTTTTATTTAAAAGTTTAGGAGTTGTTTTGTAGACTTTTGAACTGATTAGGTGTTTGTTTTGTGAATTTCTTGAATGCCGTATAAAAGTTTGATTTTGATTTAAACCCACATTCTAACCCTATAGATTCTATGGTATAATTATTATATCCGCTGTCTAATAATTTTTTTTTGGACTCTTCTATTCTTAATTCATTGATAAAATCATTAAACTTTTTCTGAGAATAAGTATTGATAAGTTGAGAGATATATCCATTACTTATTTTAAAATCAAGAGATAAACTACTAAGTGAAATGTCTTGTAATAGATATTTTTTCTCTGTTATAATGTATTCTTCAATTTTTATATAAGTGGCATAGCCTGTTCTTTTATAAGTTATAGAAGAACTAATTCTTTTTGCAGGTCTTTTGTATATTGGTTTGGTTAATGAAGATGGGGTAGTATTAGTAAAAAATAGAGACGATGTTAATAATGGCGTTATAGCATATCCTTGTTTTATATTCATTACATTTTCTATGATTACCAGAATTATTCCAATAGAAAAAAATAAACTAGAACTTATATCGATTTTAGAGTAATTATTGACTTTTTGTACTTCGTTACTCAATACTAGAAAAGGGGATTTGAATTTTTTCATACCTATTTTGATAATTAGTTATTTATGAATTATACCGATGTTAGTATTTATAAATAGTGATATTATAATACTAATCACGGTTATTTATAATAATGATGCACTACTAGGTAAGACATAACAAGTTTTTTTACAAAACCATCATTTTGTAATAATAAAGTAGCAGTAAGTAAAGAAAAGATTCACCATTTTTATAGAGAAGATATTTAATTATCGATAAGATAAAAGGTATTGAATAGAGTTAAAAAGACTAGAGGTTAAATATGTTTTATTTAATTAGAAACTTATTTTGTTATGAAAACAATAAAAAGACTCTTAAAAGTAGTAAGCTTACTATTATGTGTAAAAACCAAGAGGTATTAATTGAAGATAAAGACATTATATTTATAATAAAGTATTTTGAGCTGGCTCTTTCTAAAGAAGAATTATTTGTCTTTGAAGAAAGAATGCATCAAGATTTAGAGTTTTATAAAAAGGTTAAGTTATATGAAAAGAGTAATGCTGTTGTCGTTCAAAAAATTCAGACTCAAAAAGAGTATAATCGTATAAAAGAATGGAATTTTTTGGTAATGAGTTACCAACAAAAAAAAAGTAAAGAAATACAATGGAAATGGATTGGTGGTATGGCAGCTATGTTTGTATTGCTTTTCTTTAGTTGGAAAATTTCGAACATGTCAGCATTAAAAGAATTAGCCTTAGAAGAAGCATGGAATAAAAAAATAGGACTGGATTATACAATGATAAGAGGAGATAAGGATGATGATCTAGACATGGTTATTTATACAGCTTATATAGAGTATGAAAACAAACAATATGAATTAGCGATTGATGCTATAGATAGTTTTGATAGCTCTATGCGGTATTATGAGGATGCTTTGCTAATAAAAGGGTTAGCTTATTATAGGTTGGGACAACCAAATAAAGCTTTACGAATTATGGAGTTACTCTCAGGATATCCTACACAAAAAAAGGCAAAAGTAGCATTATGGTATCAAGGTCTTATCTATCTGAATCAAGGAAATATACAAAAAGCAAAGGAATTTTTAGAATTATCTAATACATTTGATTCAGAAATAAGATTAAAAAAATAGGAGTTGAAAGAAGACAAGATGATAAAAAAAGTACTATTACTGTTTGTAGGGATATATTTTACACTTTCTTCTGTATTAGCACAAACATCAAAAGATACATTAATTGCTTATCAGTATTATAAAGAAGGAGATTCTCTTCGAGAAGACGATAAAAGAGCGCTATCTAATCAAAGTTATAAAAATGCCTTAACGATATATAAAAACGCAAAAGCTTGGAGACGCGTAATAACATGTTATAATAAAATAGCAGTAAATCAACTGTACCTCTACAAATTTGAAGAATCATTTAAGAACTCAAATAGTGCGATTGAGATTAATGAGATTTATTTTGAGGAGAATACTTTTGAGAAAGCCAATACCTATGATAATTTTGGATTGTATTATGAAGAAAACTCAAATTTCCCTCAGGCTTTAATCTATTATCAAAAAGCTTTAGATATTCGCCAAAAAAAACTTAATGATAAAGATCTTTCTGTAGCAAAGAGTTATAATAATATTGCTTTAATTTATTATAAAACAGGAGAATATAAAAAAAGCATTCTTTGTCAAGAAAAAGCATTAGAAATAAAAATTAATGTACTAGGAAAAAAACATCACAAATTAGGAGTACAATACAATAATCTAGGAGCAATTTATACAGAAACAGGTTTGTATGAAAAAGCTCTTAAGTATTATGAAAAAGACTTAGAAATAAGTATTAATGCATATGGAGAAGATCATTTTTTTATAGCTTTTAATTATGCAAATATGGCTAGTATTTATATAGAACTATTACAAGAAAATAAAGCGATTGATTATTATGAAAAGGCATTAAGAATTTTTATCAAGCATAAGAAACCAAAATATGAGTCATATGTGTATGTAAATTTAGGAAATTTATATACTAGTATTAATAAAAATAAAAAAGCACTAGTGTATTTAAAAAAAGCGCTTTCTATGCTTACAAAGTTATATAGTAAAGAGCATAAAAGTGTGTTAAAGACAATGAGAAATATTGGAGCTGCATATAGTAGTTTAGGAGAATATGACACTTCATTTTATTACCATCAAAAAGCACTGAATATAACTCTTGGTTTTTATGGAGAAGATCATCCTGATGTAGCACACTCTTATTTTGATTTAGGAAGAGATTATGTGAAAAAAAAAGAATATAAAACTGCTTTAAAATATTATAACAATGGATTATCGATTTTAAAAAAATATGGAACTACTTATAATAGTTTTATTATTGAAGCATATAATAATATCGGTAAAATTCACTTTTTTGAGAAAGACTATATAAAAAGTATACGTAATTATGAAGAGGCCTTTTTTGCGAATATTGTATCAGATACTAAGAATACACCTACTATTAGTACAAGTATTGATTATGATAAATATATGAATTTGATTACTCTATTAAATTCTCTAATAGGTAGAGCAGAAACATACCAGCAATTATATGTGCAAAACGGAAATCTTACTGATCTTAAAAAAAGCGAAAGTGCATACGAAGACTCCGATGCTTTGTTAGGTTTTTTAAGAAAAAAATTAAGCAATTATAAAGATAAAGTCTTTTTTTCTATAAAAGGACAAGATGTGTATTCAGGAGCAATCCAAACCCAAATTTTACTTAATAAAAAAAAAGAATCCACAGGTAAGTTTGTAGAGAAAGCTTTTTATTATGCTGAAAAAAACAAAGCAAATACACTGAAAGAGATTTTAAATGATTATGATGCAAAAGCTTTTGCAGAGTTGCCATCAGAAATGATAGAACTGGAAAAGAAGTTAAAATCAATTCAAGCTTTTTATCAATCACAAATTTTGGATGAACAATCAAAAAAAACAGTTGATACTGCAAAAATTACTAAATATGAAAATATAATTTTTGATCAAGAAAGAAGACAGGATTCGTTAAAAGAAATATTACAAAAGGATTTTCCAAAATATTATCAATTCAAGCATAAAAATGATATAATTTCAATTTCTTCAATTCAACAACAATTAGATGTAGAAACTACAGTTTTAGAGTTCTTTACTTCAGATAGTGTTACCCATGTTTTTAGTATTTCTAAAGATACTATTGCTGTTGAAAAACTGCATACTCCGCAACTAAAAGAAAACATTATTCAATTGCGAGAAGCAATTGTATCAGAAAATATACCAAAGTATAAAGAGTTAGCAGCTTTGTTGTATCATCAACTTATCATACCAATAAAAGAAAATTTAAAAAATGAAAGATTAATTGTTATTCCAGATGGACCGTTATGGTTTCTTAACTTTGATTTATTACTCACTCATCAAAAAAAGGTTAAAAACATAAGAGAACTACCATATTTACTGAAAAAACATGCAATATCATACGCTAATTCGGCAGATGTTTTATTTCATTCTTATAAGAATATGAAAATTGATTCTAATGTACGAAAGGAGTGTTTAGCGTTTTCATTTTCAGATAGTGCCAAAAACCTCACTTCAGATACAAAAATGAGTTTGGCTACTTTAAGAGATTCAGGAGATGATTTACCTGGTACTAGAAAAGAAATCAGAGCTATCTCAGAAATTGTAGATGGAGAGTATTACTATGGGGTAAATGCTATAGAAGCTAATTTTAAACAAAATGTAGGACAGTTTAGTATACTTCATTTGGCTGTACATGGAGAGGTTGATCATAACAACCCACAAAACTCAAAACTATACTTTACAAAAAGTAAAGATACACTAGAAGATAACGTATTATATAGCCATGAGCTTTTTGCATTAGATATTCCCGCTGATCTTACTGTATTGAGTGCTTGTAATACTGGAGTAGGACAAGTTGCCAATGGAGAAGGGATTATGAGTTTAGGTACTGCTTTTCAGTATGCAGGAACCAAAAGTTTATTGTTAAGTAGTTGGGAGGTGTCAGATAGAACAACACCTATATTAATGAAATACTTTTATGCAAACCTGAATAAAGGAATGCATAAAGATAAAGCTTTACAGCAGGCAAAGCTAAAATTCATTAATACAGCAGATACATTTTATACCAATCCATTTTATTGGGGAAGCTTTTATTTACTAGGCGATTCAGCCCCTCTTATAATAGACACCCCTACAGATGTAAAAAGTATATATTGGATACTACTTGCCCTTGTTCTAGTATGTTTTTTCTTGATATTCTTTTATTTTAGAAAGAAAAGTAATTAAACTACTCAGCTCTCTTGATTTTATATACCAAATGCTATAGCGTTATACTCTTATTCCATAGGGATAAATTGACAAATGATAAGAGTGGTAAGAAGCACTATGTATGAGTATTGTAAAAAAATGTTTTAAAACATAAAAAAAACATTCTCTTTTTTTTACTTTTGGATAGTGAATGATATTGAAATAAAAAATAAGATTAAATCTGCACAAAAAGGAGATGAACGACCATTTAACATTTTCTTTGAGTATGCTTTTCAAAAGTTAAAGGGAAAACTACTTTCACTCACAAAATCTGAGGAAGATACTAGAGAAGTATTTATTACTTCTATGCAAAAATTTTGGGAACGTTTTGTTATTAATCAGGAAGAATTACCTCATAATAGTATAGGATATATATATATTATGTGTAAAAATGCCTGGTTGATGAAAAAAAGAAATATTAAAGGCATGGTTACAGTAAGTGATCAATCCTATGAATACTGTGATGATACAGCAGATCCTGTTTCTTATGAAGATCAAACTGAAATAGAGAATGATAGAGTGTTAAAGCATAAAGCCTTGGCCATTGCTTTAGAAAAACTATCTCCAAAATGTAGAACCCTTTTAGAGAATGATATGGATCATCAGGTACAATTGAAAGATTTACAAAAAGAATTAGGGTATACGAATTATCAAGCGCTGGTGCAGGCAAAATATAATTGTAAAAAAAGATTGATTCAAAAGGTATATGAAGCTTTAGGGAAATTAAAGAAACATAACTAAACTTTTTACAGATGGCAAATGAAGAAAAAGATATAGAACTTATTGCACGCTATTTTGATTTGGCTTTATCAGAATCAGAATTATCTGTATTTGAAAAAAGAATGAATGAAGATTCTCAATTTTTGACTAAAATTGAACTATATGGAGAAGGCAATGCCTTTATAAACAAAGAATATCAAACAGAAGAAGAAACTTCTCGCACAAGAAAGTGGAATGATTTGATGTTTTCCGATTATAAAACAAAAGGTAAAGTGATACCTTGGAGATGGATTGGTGGTATTGCAGCAGTTTTTGCAGTATTATTTTTTGGATGGCAATATACAAGTACAGTATCAGAACCAGATCATGAATATGCTTCTAAAGAAGCTTGGAATAAACAAATAGGATTAGACTATTCTCAAATGAGAGGAGAGTCTGGTAATTCATTAAAAACAAATATTCATATAGCATATTATAAGTATACAAAACAAGAGTATGAAGAAGTAATTGATATGCTGGGTCATTTTGACTCATCGGTATTATATTATGAAGACGCTTTATTATTACAAGGGTTATCATATTATAAATCCAGAGATACTATAAAAGCTTTAAAAAAGCTAAAAATTCTTTCTGATTATCCTACTCAAAAAAAAGCAAAAGTTGCACGATGGTATATGGGACTTATCTATTTGGATAAGAAAAACATAAAAAAAGCAAAACAATTTTTGAAATTACCTACCAGTAAAGATTCAGAGATAAGACTCAAAGAATAATTGTATATTGTACAATCTATCTAGAATCTATTTGTAATATGATAAAAAAAATATTTTTTTGGGGTTTAGGGCTTTTATTTATAAGTACTCCTAGTTTCGGACAGATTGAAAACGATACCATAAAGGCATCTTATTTTTTTTAAAAGGCAGACTCTCTTATACAAGATAAGAACCACGAAGCCTCAATCAAATTCTTTAGTAAAGCCTTACCATTATATAAAAAAGCCAATGTTTGGGAAAAAGTAGCGACATGCTATAATAAAATATCAGAAAATCAATGGCGTATTCGTGACTTAGAAAACACATTACTAAATTCAAAAAAAGCTTTAGAAGTAAGTAATAAATACCTTGTGAAAAATAATCGACAAGAAGCCTATTCTTATGATAATATTGGTAATTATTATGAAAATATACCTGATTATAAAAATGCACTAGTTTATTATCAGAAAGCATTAGAAGTTCAAAAAAAAATATTTCCAGAAAAAAAACCTGATATAGCAAAGTCATATCATAATATGGCTATAATTTATTATTACACCTTAGATTATAAAAATGCATTGCAAAATTATAGAAAAGCCTTAGCAATAAATATTGATATTCTAGGAAAAGATCACCCAAAAGTTGGAAATACTTACAATAACATGGGGATTATTTATAAAAAACAAGGGAAATTTAATTTAGTAATAGAATACTATAAAAAAGCTACGCTCTAGTTTATAATTTCTATTATTCGTATCTTTAATTCATGGATTTAGAAAAGATAAAAGTTGAAATAGGTAAGTTATCCATTGAAGATCAGGCTTTATTGGCGGCAGAACTTGAGAAATTGACTTTGAAAGGAAGTCCCGCAGTT
>NZ_PGUB01000062.1:0-29078 GCF_002924285.1 Aquimarina sp. I32.4
CAGTAGAAGAAAAGGAGTTGATTCATGATTTTAATGATACAGCAGTTGATTACCCTTTTGATAGGACGATTATAGATGCCTTTAGGAGAAGTGTTGAAAATTTCTCATTAAATAAGGTGCTTATTTGTGAAGGACGCGAACTCACATATAAGGAATTGGATATTCTCTCTAATCAAATGGCTCATTATTTATTAGAGTATTATCCAATCGAGGAAGGAAGTTTGATTGGTATAGAATTAGAAAAGACTGAATGGGTCATTATATCAATTTTGGCAATTTTAAAAACAGGAGGAGCATACCTTCCTATAGATCCCAATTATCCAGTCGAAAGGATTAATTTCATAAAAGAAGACAGTAACTGTGTATTTATTCTTAATAATGTTTTATTAGAAAGTTTTAAGCAAGTCCATTCTGAATATTCATCAGTATTACCTAGTATACTAATAACTTCGAATACTCTTGCATATGTAATTTATACTTCAGGGTCAACAGGAAAACCTAATGGTGTTTTGGTTGAGCATGGTAGTAGTTTTAATATGTCCACTGATCAATTGCGCATATTTGATATCGCTAGCACAGATGTTATTGTTTGGTTTTCATCTATTGCATTTGATGCTTCAGTTTTTGAAATCATGTTGGCTTTATATAGTGGTGGCACCTTGGTTATCCCTACAGAGAAAGAGAGAAAAGATACGGATAACTTTGTACGTTTGATAAAAGAAACAAATGTTACTATTGCTACGCTCCCTCCTAGTTATTTAGATTTATTATCTAGTCCTGATCTTTTAACATTACGGTGTTTGATCACAGCAGGAGAGTCAGCACGAGTTGAAAAAGCATCAGAACTATCAGAACAGATACGATATTTTAATGCGTATGGTCCAACAGAATGTTCTGTATGTGTATCTACATACGAAGTAAAGCCTTCTGATGTTAACAGAATTTCTGTCCCTATTGGTAGTCCTATAGCTAATTTATCGATATATGTTTTAGATTCTAAATTACAATTAACTCCAAAAGGTGTAGCAGGTACAATATATGTATCAGGAATTGGAGTTGCCCGTGGTTATTTGAACAGGCCTGTTCTAACAAAAGAGACGTTTTTAGATGATCCTTTTATAAAAGGAGAACGGATGTACTGTACTGGAGACATCGGTAGGAGATTGTCTGATGGATCTATAGAATTTTTGGGAAGACAGGATAATCAGGTAAAGATTCGTGGATATAGGGTTGAATTAGGTGAAATTGAAAACATATTGCTTAAGGAGTCAGGTATAGAACAAGCAGTTGTTGTTTTTAAAGAACATAACCAACAAAACACGTTAGTTGCTTATTTAGTTAGTGATACTACTCTTAATAAAAATGTACTAAAAGACTCGATGCGTTTGATTTTGCCGGACTATATGGTACCTAGTTATTTTATCATTGTCAATGAAATTCCATTAACACCTAATGGTAAAATTGATACAAAATTACTACCTGCTTTAGAGGACAAAGATTTTTTAAAGGAACAATACGTTGCTCCAATCAATGATATTGAACAACAACTTGTTTCTATATGGGAACGGTTACTTAATGTTGATAATATAGGTGTAACGGATAATTTCTTTGAGTTAGGAGGACATTCTTTATTAGCAACTAGATTGATTTCTGGAGTTAGAAAGGAACTAGATGTAAACATTGAGATCAATGAAATATTTACAAACTCAACGATCCAGTCGCTATCCGATATCATTCAAACAAAAAATACACAACCTCAGTTTCCTATTATTAAATGTCAAGAAAAACCATTAAAAATCCCATTGTCATTTGCGCAAAAAAGTTTGTGGTATATAGATAAAATTGAAAGTAGTATATCACATCATATACCTCTAGCATTAAGATTAAATGGAGTTCTTGATGTACAGATTCTGGAAGCTTCTTTTCAAGAAATAATAAACAGGCATGAAGTTCTGAGAACTGTTTATAAAGAGGATAACGGAAGAGCTTATCAATATATAAAACCAATGAATGATTGGACTTTAGAATATATAGAAAGCCCAAAAATTTTAGATAAAAATAGTTTATCACAATTAATTAGTGAAGAAATAAAAAAGCCGATTCATATAGAAAGTGATATGATGTTGAGAGCTACTGTTATTAAGGAATCAAAAGAGCGTAACATATTGATATTGATGTTACACCATATAGCTTTTGATGGGTGGTCTATGAATATCTTGGTAAAGGAATTAATAGAGTTATATGAAGCAAAAATAGAAGATAGACCTACTTCTCTACAAAGATTGCCAATCCAATACGCTGATTATGCAATTTGGCAAGATACTTATTTAAAAGAAAGTAGTATAGATAAAAAATTGGATTATTGGAGGGAAAAACTTTCTGGAGTACAGGCAATAGATTTGCCAAAGGATTATAATTCCAAAGAAGAAAAAGATGTTGAAGGAGTGGTAAGTTTTACAATTGATAAAAAACTAAGCAAACAGTTAAAGGCTTTTTGTCAAAAAGAGAATGTGACTTTGTTTATGGTAATGATATCAATTTTCAAAATACTCCTATATAAGTACTCAGGAAAAAATGATATATGTATAGGTAGTCCCGTTGCCAATAGAACTCAGAAAGAGTTAGAACCATTAATAGGATGTTTTTTAAACACATTGGCGATACGCAGTGATCTGAGTGGTGATCCTAATTTTTTATCTTTTTTAAAACAAGTGAAAAAAACTACGATAGAAGCATACTCTTATCAAGATATTCCCTACGAAAAAATTTTAGAAGTTTTATCGGTAAAAAGACAATCAAACAAGGCTTTTTTGTTTGATGTAGTATTTAATATGTTGAATTTGCCTACAATAGAGTCTATAGCATTAAAAGGGTTAACTATTGATCCAATTAATGAATTAGAAATACCATCTAAATCAAATATCACACTTTATATAATTGAGGAAAGAGATGCTCTTAAGGGAGTTTATAGATACAATAAAAAAATGTTTAGTCATAGTAGAATTCAAAATATGGCAATGCACTATGAAGAATTGTTAAAAGAAGTCCTTTTTACCCCACTAAATACTATTTCGGGATTGAATTTTTTATCAAAAGCCGAGCAGAAAGAGCAGAAAGATATACTAATGGATTTTTTAAATGATTAGATCAATTACAGATACTATGAATGTAACCAATCAAAGTGAGGTTGTAGCAATTATTGGAGGAATGGGACCATTGGCAAGTGCAGAATTTGTTAATAGAATATACCAGTATTACCCCTACAACTTTAGCGAGCAAAAGGCGCCATTTATTTTGCATTATTCGGATCCTTCAATGCCAGATAGATCAACATGTTTTATGAAAGGAGATGCACAAATAATCTATGATCGCTTATTAACAATACTAGAAGATTTGAGTAAATACAATGTTATCAAATATATTTTATGCTGTTTCACAATTCATCACGTGGTTCCACTTTTGTCAAGTTATTATAAAGATAGAATTATTTCTTTGGTAGATGTCGTAGTCGAAAATATAATTAAAGAAAAGGGAACCTATTTATTTTTATCAACAACAGGAACGAGAAAAATGAAAATCATTGAATCTCATCTGGAATGGAATAGAATAAGTGATCAACTATGTTTTTTGACAGATGAGGATCAACAAGTGTTTCATAGTTTGATTTACAAGCATTTAAAATTAGGAAAAAATCCTCTTTTGATTATAGATGAATTAATAAAACTTGCTACAAAATATAATGTAAATGGAATTATCTCAGGATGTACAGAGATACACTTATTAACCAAAAACGCAAAAAAAACATTCTATCCTTTAAAGGTTATTGATCCATTGGACATCATTGCAAGAAATCAATCTTTTAACAAAAAATAAATTATTAATACTATGAATATAGAAGAGAATTTCCCATACATATGGAGTAATGATAAATCGAACACGAAATTTTTGCCAGATTTTTTGAAAGAAAACTACACTGATATTAAGAATAAACTTTTAATGCATGGAGCAGTTCTATTCAAATCTTTTAAAGTAGATGATGTAGATAAATTGGAGGAGTGTGTATCGGCTTTCCCAGGAAAACCCCTTGATTACGTTGATGGAAATTCGCCAAGGACTAAATTGAAAGGAAAGGTATATACCTCTACAGAACACCCTTCAGATACTTTTATTTCTTTACATAATGAACTTTCTTACTCTCATATTTGGCCAAGGCACCTGTTTTTTTGCTGTCAAACCCCTGCATTAATTGGTGGACATACTGTAATTGCTGATAGCCGTAAGATTTTGAATGATCTTTCATATACGATAAAAACAATTTTTCAAGAAAAAGGAATTCAATATATAAGAAATCTTCATGGAGGTACTGGAGTCGGACCATCATGGCAAGATACTTTTGAAACACAAAACAAGCAAGATATAGAGGCATATTGCCAAACTCAGAACACTTTATTTGAATGGACAGGAGATGATAATTTAAAGCTAATTCAGCAAAGAAGTGCGATTATTAAACATCCAGAATCGAATGAGAATGTTTGGTTTAATCAAGCAGATCAATTTCACCCATCAACAAATTCGCCAGAAGTGTACGAGGCGTTGATGGAGATCTATGAAGATGATTATCATTCTATGCCTCAATATGTTTGTTTTGGTGATGGAAGCAATATACCTATTGAGATGCTAGAAGAAATTAGAAAAGTAACCAAAGAAAATACAGTTTCCTTTCCTTGGCATCAGGGAGACTTAATGATTGTAGATAATGTTCTTGCTGCTCATGGTAGAACTCCATTTGAAGGAAAGCGAAAAATACTAGTTTCAATGTCTGCATAATTTGAAAAAATTCAATAAATAAATACGAAAAATAAGAACCCATAATGAAATTTGATAATATAATTGATCTATTTAGAGAAAATGTAAATAATAATGGAGATGAATTGGCTATTGTCTCTTCTACAGTATCTTATACGTACGAAGAATTAGATCAAAAAACTAATACGTTATCAGGTTATTTACAATATTTCGGTTCTGATACAAGAGAAGAGCTATGTTTTGTGTTTACGACCTCTTCCTTGGTAGCTTCCCAATCATTATTGGGAGTCTTTAAGTCTGGAAAAATATTTGTTCCTATAAGTCTTGATTTTCCTGATAAAAACATTGAAGCTTTACTAGAAGAATATAAACCTCAATGGATTATTCTTGATCAATTAAGCAAAGATAGATTTGAAAAGGTTAGAAAAAATGTTAAGCAGTGTAAGTTTAAGGTATGTTTTTTTGATCTCACCTTCTATAATGATTTAAAACTAAATGAAGAAGATATTTTTATTTCTAATAAAAATAAGATTGAAAAAGATCAAATTTATCCTATTGAATTAAATTCTTTAGATCCGTGTTATATATATTTTACTTCTGGTTCTACTAATAAGGCTAAGGCAATTTTAGGGGCTTTTAAGGGAATTAATCATTTCATTAACTGGGAGATTAATTTTTTAAACCCTAAGAATAAGCTTAAGGTAAGTCAGCTTACTTCGCATACATTTGATGCCTTTTTGAGAGACCTTTTTCTACCTCTATGCTCTGGGGGCACACTATATATTCCTCCGAAAATAGAAGGAATGATTCATGTCGACCAATTAGTTGATTGGATCAATGATAATGAAATAAATATAGTTCATTGTGTTCCCAGTTTGTTTCGTGAATTACTTGATTCTTATCACGATCAAAAACTGAACAAACTCGAATATATTCTTTTGTCAGGAGAAAGTTTGTATCAAGAAGATATTAAAAATTGGTATCATATTTTTGGAAATAAGGTGAGTTTAATTAACCTCTATGGTGCTTCTGAAACAACAATGGTTAAATTCAGTTATACCATTGATTTTATGTTAGATCAAAAAAGACCTATTGCCATAGGAAAACCAATTACTGAATGTAAAGCTATTCTCTTGGATGCAAATCTAATGCCTGTAAAGCAAGGTAATACTGGGGAATTATATATTAGAACAGAATATGGATCTTTAGGGTACTATAAAAATAAGGGGTTGACAGAAAAAAACTTCATTGAACACCCTCTGCTAAAAGGCATCGATAAATTATTATACAAAACAGGAGATATAGCCTTTGTTAGAGAAGATGGAAATTACATATTTAAAGGTAGAAAGGATTATCAAGTAAAAATAAATGGAGTTCGGGTCGAACTAGATGAGGTAGAATCTACTATTATTCAATACCCAGGGATTGAAGATTGTGTTGTTTTTTATAGTAAAGAAACCAATAAATTGGTCACTAGCTTAAAAACTAAGGAACAAATTGTAGAAGACGAACTTAAATATTTTCTTAAACAACACCTACCAATATCCCTTATTCCTGTATCCTACTCATATAAAAAAGTTTTCCCAAAAAACAGCAACGGAAAAACTGATAGGAAACAATTATTAGAAGAATTGAAGACTGTAACAAAAAACAAAAATGCTGATCATGTTACTCCAGAAAATGAGATACAAATAGATTTAGTACATATCTGGAAAAAACTATTAAAAATAGAAAAGGTTGGTATTCATAATGACTTTTTTGATTTAGGAGGGAATTCGCTTTTAGTTGTAAGATTAGTTTCTCTGATAAGAAAACAATTCTCTGTTGAAATTAGTATAAAGGAAATTTTTGAATTGCCTACTATATTTTCACTATCAAAAAGTATTGAAGCTGATAAGAATAATAAATCTATTCTTCCTGAAATTGAGGTATATAGTAGGCCGTCACTAATACCATTATCTTTTGCTCAAGAGCGTTTGTGGTTCTTAGATAAATTGACAGGTAGTGTAAACTACCACATTCCAATAGTTTTAAAAATACAAGGAGAGCTGAACTTCAGTCAAATAGAATCTTCACTTGAGGATATTATAGATCGTCATGAAATACTTAGAACTATTTATGAAGAAATTAATGGTAAATTATATCAAAAAATATTAAATAAAGAAAGTAAATTATCAGAGATACAAAAACTGAATCTTTCAAGAAAAGATGTGTTAAAAGATCTTATAAATGATGAAATAAGTAAGCCATTTGATTTATCCAAGGATCTGCCAATTAGAATAAAGTTAATTGAAATTACTCCTAATGAGTATATTTTGATTATGGTAGTTCACCATATTGCTTCTGATGGATGGTCCATGAATTTACTAATTAATGAATTTTCAGAGCTATATAAATCAAAAATCAAAAATTACTTACCGAAACTAGATAAGTTATCAATTCAATATGCAGATTATGTACTATGGCAAAATAGTTATTTAAACGAAGATTTATTAGAACATCAGTTGCAATATTGGGAAAATAAGTTGCAAAATGTCGAACCTTTAAATTTACCAACAGATTTTAAAAGACCTTCTTTACAGAGTAATAAAGGTAATACTCTTAATTTTTCAATTGATAAACTCCTTGAGAATAAACTAAAAAAATTAGCATTAAAAGAAGATACCACCCTTTTTATGATTCTTTTGAGCGTATTTAAGATTTTGTTATATCGATATAGCGGTCAAGATGATATTTGTGTAGGAAGCCCTATTGCAAATAGAACTCGGTTAGAAGTAGAGCCTTTAATAGGGTGCTTTATAAATACTTTAGCATTGAGAAGTAATCTAAGTAATAACCCTAGTTATAAAAGTTTTTTAACACAGATAAAAAACACCACTTTAGAAGCTTATAAATATCAAGATGTACCATTCGAAAAAATTGTAGATAGGGTTGTAAAATCTAGAGACCTTAGTCGTAATCCAATATTCGATGTAATGTTTGTTTTACAAAACAATGAAGTTTTTGAAGAAACAGATATGGAAAATATCACATTTTCAAATGAGCATTTTTCACAAGAAACTACACAATTTGATCTTACCTTTAATTTAACAGAAACTAGTAATGGTATAGATATAGGGGTAACCTATTGTAGTGAGTTGTTCTTACAAACTACAATTGAACAAATGATGGAGCATTATAAACAACTTCTATCGTCAATTGTCGAAAATCCTAAAATGCAGATTGGTAATATTTCAATGCTTTCAAAGAAAGAAGAGGAACAACTAACAAATTTTAGTAAGACAGATAAGTTGTTCCCTTATAAGGATGCCACAATTATCGATTTGTTTGAAGAACAAGTAGCGAATAACCCCAAAAGCGTTGCCCTAGTTTTCGAAGAAAAAGAATATACATATGATGCTCTTAATAGATTGTCAAACCAATTAGGTAGTTATTTGAGAGAGAAATATACTATCAAATCAGATGATTTGATAGGGATAAGAATTGAAAGAAGTGAATGGTTGATAATTGGGATATTAGGCATCCTAAAGTCGGGAGGTGCTTACGTACCAATAGATTCTGAATTCCCTGAGGATAGGTGTAATTACATAATTGAGGATAGCGGATGTAAAACGATATTAGATGAATCAGAGATAGAAATTTTTTTGAGTGAATGTGATAGCTATCCTGAATATAATTCTAAAAACTTAGTTTCTTCAAAGAATTTAGCTTATGTTATTTATACCTCTGGTTCAACTGGAAAACCTAAAGGAGTTTTAATAGAACATTATTCCTTGTTGGATTATGTTACTACCTTCAATGATAAATTTGACCTAATAGAAGATGATAGAGTGATTCATCAATCCTCTATTTCATTTGATACCCATATTGAAGAAATATTCCCTTGCTTAATAGCAGGAGGGTGTCTTTTAGTATCTCGAAATGGGGGTAAAGATATATTTGAGACGGTTAAACTTATAGAAAATCAAAAAGCTACTATTCTAAGTACAACACCACTATTTTTAAAAGAACTTAATCTAATTTTTGCAGATTACACCTCTTTGAGGTTAATAATTAGTGGTGGTGATATTTTAAAAACTGAGTATATAAATAATAGTCTTGCTAATATAAAAGTATGTAATACTTATGGTCCTACAGAAACTACTGTGATCGCAACAATATATGATATACAAAAAAGAGAAGGGACTATTCCGATAGGAAAGCCATATGGCACTAATGAGATATATATATTAGATAAAAACCAGGAATTAGTTCCAGTTGGAGTAATTGGCCAATTGTGTATTTCGGGAAAAGGAGTAGCAAGAGGTTATCAAAATAAACCAGAACTTACAAGCGAAAAATTTATTAATAATCCAATATATAGAGAGTCTGAAGCTAAATTATATTGTACTGGTGATTTAGCTTTTTGGTTGCCAGATGGTAATATAGAATTTGTTGGACGAACAGATGATCAGGTTAAGATACGTGGATATAGAATAGAGTTAAATGAAATAGAGGCTGTTTTACAAAAATCAACCTTGGTTAATCAATGTGCAATAGTTGTTAAAGAAGATTTTGATGAGACCAAGCGTTTGATCGCATACATTGTACCAGAAAAGAATTACGATAAGGAGAAGATACGAGGTTTTATGCAATCTCAATTACCTAATTACATGATTCCCTCCTTGTTAATAACAATTGAAAAGCTACCATTAAATACTAGTAATAAGATTGACAGAAAGTTTTTATCAGATCTTGATACATCAGAGGTATTTTCTAATTCTTACATAGCTCCAACGAATTTTGTTCAGAGTAGGCTTGTGAAAATTTGGGAAGAAGTATTGAATATTGAAAAAGTAGGTATTGAGGATGATTTTTTTGAGTTAGGAGGACATTCTTTATTAGTTATAAGAGTTGTCTCTAAAATAAGAAATGAATTTAATAAGGAAATTTCTATTAAGGATGTTTTTTCAAAATCTACCATTTCTGCATTATCTAAAATAATTACTTCATATAAGGAAAAGGATGTTTTGCCAGAAATTAGTTCATATGAAGATCGTTCACCTCACATACCTTTGTCTTTTTCTCAAGAACAAATATGGCTTATTGATAAACTAGAAGGGAGTTTGCATTATCATATGTATTCTACGATTTGCTTAGAAGGTATTTTGAATATTGATATAATTGAACGTTCATTTAAAGAAATAATAAATAGGCATGAAGTATTAAGAACCATTTTCATAGAGAAAAATGGGGTAGCGAATCAGTTAGTTTTAGAGAAAGACAATTGGGAGGGACTAAAATATATTGATAATTCTAACGGTATAGATCCTAATATTTTTATAAAAAGAGAAATTAACATCCCTTTTAATTTGTCTTCGGATCATATGTTAAGAATATCTTTAATAAAGATTTCTGAGGTTAAACATATACTGGTTTTGGTAGTGCATCACATTGCATCTGATGGTTGGTCAATACCTATTGTTATTAAAGAGTTCTTGTCTTTTTATAACTTTTTTAAGGGGAAAAATACTATTGTTCTACCAGAGTTACCAATTCAATATGCCGATTATTCAATTTGGCAACGAAACTACTTAAACGAAGAAGTTTTAGAAAATAAGTTGTCTTATTGGAAAAATAAACTTAGTGGAGTAAGTTTTTTAAACTTACCTACCGATAAAGAACGTCCTCCAGTACAAAGTAACCGAGGGAATACTTCAAGTTTTAATATTGATAGTACAATACGGTTTCAATTAGAATCTTTATCACAGTCATGTAAGAGCACTCTTTTTACAACCCTTTTGAGTGTCTTTAAAGTTTTATTATATAGACATAGCGGACAAGAAGATATTTGTGTAGGAAGCCCTGTAAGTAACAGGAATAATTCGAAATTAGAATCTTCTATAGGATATTTCGTAAATACATTGCCTTTGCGTACTGATTTGAGCGGAAACCCTAGTTTTAAAGATTTACTTTTAAGGGTAAAAGAAGTTGTTTTAGAAAGTTTTGATTATCAAGATGTTCCTTTTGAGAAAATAGTAAAAACCGTGCAACAAGAAAGGGACTTAAGTCGTACACCTTTATTCCAAGTTCTCTTTGTATTAGATATGGAAGAGATATCTCTTCAAACAGAGTCTTTATTAAGTGATTTGGAGATGTCTGAGCAAGTTTTTTGTAATCAAATTTCTAAGTTTGATTTAACTTTTAACGTGGTTCAATCTTCTGATAAATTAGAAGTTAAGGTAGAATATTGCAGTGATTTGTTCTTGCCCGAAACTATAGAAAGGATGATGGCGCACTATAATGAACTCTTATGTTCAATAGTTTCTGATCTCACAACACCTATTAATGATCTTAAAATGCTTACACCTCCAGAGGTGCAAACATTAGTATTAGATTTTAATAATACAGACGTAATTTATCCTAGGGATAAAACAGTGATTGAATTATTTGAAGATCAAACAAAAAAAACGCCAGAAAGTATTGCGTTGACTTTTGATGGGAGTTCCCTTACTTACAAAGAATTAGATGATAGAGCCAATCAATTGGCGAATTATTTGAGAAAGAAAAATAGCAAAGAAGAATCTATTGTAGCTATATGCTTAGATAGATCTTTTGATATTGTTATAGCACTTTTAGGGATATTTAAATCGGGAGCAGCTTACGTTCCATTTGATCCAAATAGTCCTCAAGAGCGTCTAGATTATATGATGTCAGATACTAATACCAAACTGATTCTTACTAATAAAGAATACAATTCTCGATTCGTATCATATAGCAATTTAGAAATTCTATTAGTTGATGATAATATTACCGTTTTACAAGAGCCAACTACTACACCAAGTAGAGATTTGAAAGGTGTGAATTTGTCTTACGTAATTTATACGTCTGGGTCAACTGGAAAACCAAAAGGAGTAATGCTTACGCATGAAAGCCTTCGTAGTCGTATTTTAAGTGAGGTAGATATCCTTAATTTGGATCAAAATGTAAAAACATGTTTTCTTACAAACTATGTTTTTGAAATTTCCTTATTAGAACTAATTCTACCATTAGTTATAGGGGGAAGTATCTTGATTCCAACAGATAATCAAATTAACTCTCCCACATCTTTAATAAAGTTGATGGATAAAGAAGGAGTCACCCTGATTCAGGGAACTCCAAGTTATTTAATAAGTTTAATAAATGTATTAGAAGAAGATAATACAAAATTAGAAGCACTTGATCGAATTTGTTTTGGTGGAGAATCATTGAGTCAAAGTTTGGTGACTGATATTCATAGAAAACTGCGCGATGTAAAAGTCAATAATCATTACGGTCCTACAGAGACTACAATAGATGCAATATTTTATGAAAACATAATATCTTTTGAATCTAATATTATAGGGAAACCTATGCCTAACACAAAAGTGTATATCGTTGATCTATTTAATAAATTAGTTCCTATAGGAGTATCAGGTCAGATATTAATTGGAGGTGATGGTCTAGCAAGAGGATATCTTAATTTACCTGATCTAACTGATGATAAATTTATACCAAATCCTTTTTCAGAAAAGAAAAACCAATCAAAATTATATAAAACAGGTGATCTAGGTAGATGGTTGCCAGATGGTAATATAGAATTTATTGGGCGAATAGATGATCAGGTTAAAATACGAGGTAACCGTGTAGAGCTTGGTGAAATTGAAAGTATACTTCTCGAATCCCCCTTAATAAATCAGAGTGTTGTATTGTTAACAGAAGATCAGTATGAAAATAATAGGTTAATCGCTTATGTGGTCCCCGAAAATTTTTATGATAAGATACTTGTAATTGAATATTTAAAAACAAAATTACCAAGTTATATGATTCCTTCAATACTTATCGAATTAGATGAGCTTCCTTTAACGGTTAATGGAAAAGTTGATAAAAAGTTATTACCTAATTTTGATGACACATTAATCACTTCTAATAATTATGTTGCCCCCCGTAACGAAATAGAAAAAAAACTAGTCGAGGTATGGGTAGAACTTTTAAAGGTTCACAAAATTGGGGTATACGATAATTATTTTGAATTAGGAGGGGATTCAATTATAAGTATACAAGTAGTTAGTCGTTTAAAAGAATTTAATTATAATCTTAAACCACTAGATTTATTTCAATCTCCAACTATATCAACTTTAGCAAAGAAAGTTAAGCTAAGTTCTGAATTATGCAAGTCTGAACAAGGAATATTGATTGGTAAGTCTCTATTTTCTCCAATTCAAAAATGGTTTTTTGAAACAGATTATGTTGAAGTATCCCATTTTAATCAAGAAGTTCTAATTGAAACAGACAAAGACCTTGTTGATAGTTTTTATGAAAAGACATTTAGAGCATTAATAGAGCATCATGATGCGTTACGTTTTTCATATAAAATTATAGATGGAAAAAGACATCAAAATTATGAAGAGTATAAGGATAGTCTGGAAATAATTGATTTAAGTCATTTCAATTCAACCAATGTATTATATGAAGAAATTACAAAGCTATGTGAAGGTTATCAAAAAAGCTTAAATATAGAAAATGGAGAAATAATCAAAGTAGTTTTGATTAAGACACCTTCATTTGAAATAAAAAATAGACTATTTATTGTTGTACATCATTTAGCAATTGATGGGGTATCATGGAGAATTATTTTTGATGATATTAGAAAATCATTAACCGCTTTATCATCTGGAGAAACTATCGATTTTGGAGAAAAAAGTAGTTCTTATAGAGAATGGATAGAAATACTTCAAGATCATGTGACAACGAGACAAATAGAATTACAGCAAAAATATTGGAAACGTACAATAGAAGATTATATACCACTACCAACTGATAAAAATTCAGGAACCCCAACAATGAAAAGTGTACAGAGAGTTTCTGTAAGTCTAAGCCCTTCATCTACAAACGATTTATTAAAACAAACAAATCAAGCATATAGTACTCAGATTAATGATATTCTGCTTAGTGCATTGGCAAAAACAATTAGTGACTGGTCAAAAAATCTAAATACGATAATTTGTTTAGAAGGTCATGGACGAGAACATATCTCGGAAAAAATAAATATAACTAACACTGTTGGTTGGTTTACCAGTTTATATCCAATAAAATTGACTTTAGAGAAAGGTATATCAGAAGGAAATCTAGTAAAATCAGTTAAAGAACAATTGAGAGCTATTCCTAAAAAAGGGATCGGATATGGGTTATTACGATATATGCACCCTTCAGAAGATATGAGGAAAAGCTTACATGGAGATAAATGGGATATAGTATTTAATTATTTAGGACAATATGATGTTGTAAGCAATAATAATTTGGACTTAGAAGGAGCAAAGGAATTAACAGGCAATAATATAGGAGAAAACTATCCATTTACTAACAAACTAGAAATAGATAGCTCAATATCCCAAGGGAAACTAGATTTACTCTGGAGTTATTCAACAAATCAATACGACCATAAAACTATCAAAGAATTGGCAAGTCAATATATTATCAATTTAGAAGAAATAATAACACATTGTGTTAACAAAAGAACTAAAGAATATACACCATCAGATTATGGATTGAATCATGAAATTGATTATAAAGAACTAAATGATTTTGGTCATTTCTTAAAAAGTAATGAAGAAGAGGGAGAAGATATTTTAAAATTTTAAAAGTGAAATAATGGAAGATTTTATAAAAAAGATATCACAATTAGATTTATTTCTTATTGAAAAAAACGGGGATTTAATTTTAAGAGGAATAAAGGGAAAGCTAGGAAACGAAGAAGTTTTAAAAATACAGAAGAATAAAGAGATAATTAATTTCATTAAAGATAATAAACAAAAACTTCTTGATCATTTAGTTAATAAACAGGATAAACCAGTGTTATGTCAACTAAGCCCACTACAAGAAGGAATGCTTTTTCATGGATTATATGATAATAATTCGAATGCATACATCGAACAAATGATCTGTGATTTTCCTAAAGGAATAAATATCTCTGCATTTAAAGCTTCTTGGGATTATATAATAGAAAACCACAGTATTTTAAGAACCGCTTTTATCTATGATCAATTAAGCATACCAGTGATGTGTGTGTATAAAAATATTTCTCTACCATTCGATGTGCTAGACTATACTGGGCTAACTGAGGAAGAGCAAAAGATAAAGTTTGATGCATTAATAAAAGAAGATCAACAAAAGGTATTTGCTTTTGACAAAGCACCTTTAATGAGAATACAATTGGTTAAGATAAAATCTTCATTCTACAGAATGATATGGACTAGTCATCACATTTTGTTAGATGGATGGTCGATACCAATATTGGTTGGAGAACTACTTAATGCATATGAGAATTTGTCAAAAGGAAAATCACCCGCTAAGAAAATTGAAGATAAATACGGAGATTATATTAACTATATTAATTCTAGAAATAAAACCGAAGAAGAATTTTATTGGAAGGAGTATTTAAGGAATTTTAATGATTCGACCTTATTACCTTTTGTTTTTGATAATGATTCAAATAGAAACAAAGGAACAGGAGAATCAAAAGAAATGTATTTAAATTTTGATGTTGAGGTAACAGAAAAAATTAAAAAGTTTTCAAAAAAAAATCACATCACTGTCAATACAATTGTGCAAGGCATCTGGGGTATTCTATTATCAAAATATACTGGTAACCAAGATGTGGTTTATGGTGCAACAGTTTCAGGAAGACCTTCTGATTTAGATGGAGCTGAACAAAGGTTAGGCTTATATATCAACACATTACCTTTGCGTGTACAAGTCGATGAAAATCAACTAATCATAGATTGGTTAGCAAGCTTGCAACAGGAGCAAATCTCTGCTAGAGAGTATCAATACTCTTCTATAAGCTCGATACAAAACTGGAGCAGGATAAAGGGAGATTTTTTTGATAGTATTTTGGTTTTTGAAAATTACCCTATGGAGGTTGCTGTTCTCGAAAATTCTTCATTAATAATTGATAATGTAGATATGAAATCAACTATGAACAACTATTTGTTGTCCATAGTTGTGAGTTTAAATGAGAAATTAAATATTCGATTCAGTTACAACGAGACTTTTCTAAAGATGGAGTATGTAGAAATGATTAGTGATCATTTTAACGAAGTTTTGAATCAATTAATTTTAGAAGAGAAGACTACTGTTTCACAAATAGAATTAGTGTCAAAAACTATAAAAGAAGAATTACTAGAATCTGCTAATAGTTCAATAACAGTAAATTCTTGTAATCGTACTATAGTGGATATGTTTAATGAGCAGGTAAAACAAAGACCAAATGATATCGCTATTGTATTTAAGGAAGACCATTTTACGTATCAAGATATAGATGAAAAGTCAAATATGTTGGCTAATTATTTAGTAAAGGATGGCATACAACAGGAATCTATGGTTTGCATATCATCCTATTCACCTTTGGAAATGATTATTGGAATACTTGGAATTTTGAAATCTGGAGGAGCCTATGTTCCAATTGATCCAGAATTTCCTTCAGAACGAATCAATTATGTTTTAAATGATACGAATGCAAAGTGTTTTATTACAGATAATAACGCTCATTCAATATTTGAAAAAGAAGGTCTTAAAATCATTTTCGCAGATACCAAATGGCCCAGTATAGGAAATGAATCTGTAGAATTTGATGAAGTAAAGATACATACAAATAGTCTAGCATATGTTATTTATACTTCAGGATCTACAGGAAACCCTAAGGGCGTTATGGTAGAACATTGTAATTTAATAGATTATTTTTCTGGATTATTTTCTACCGTTAATTTAAAACAATATACATCCTTTGGATTAATGTCTACGTTATCAACAGATCTTGGAAATACGATACTATATGGGGCGTTATTAACAGGAGGTACTCTTCATTTGTTTACAAAGCAAACTCTTACAGATGCTGATGTTTTAAAAGATTATTTTAATAATCATACAATAGACTGTATTAAGATTGTTCCATCTCATTGGAATGCACTAAGAATTGATCAACACCTTTTATTACCAAGTAAACTTATAATTTTTGGAGGGGAGGAACTTCATATTAAAACGGTACAAAATATAATTAAGGTTAACCCAGATCTTAAAATCATAAATCATTACGGTCCTACTGAAACAACTATAGGTAAACTATTATGTTATGTAGATTTAATGTCTATTGGCAAATCCATTCCGATAGGTAAAGCCTTTTCTAATACTCAGGTATATATTCTAAACAATTATGGTCATCTAGTAGGTATAGGATCAGTAGGAGAAATATGTATTGCTGGAGCAGGTGTTTCTAGATGTTACCTTAATCTTCAAGAAGATACTAACAGTAAATTTGTAACCAATCCTTTTAATAAAAAATCAGATTCAAAATTATATAAAACTGGAGATTTAGGAAGGTTATTGCCTAACGGAAATATAGAATTTTTAGGAAGAAAAGATGATCAGGTCAAAATCAGAGGTCATCGTTTAGAATTACAAGAGATAGAGAGTGTTTTTAATGAATCATCATTAGTGGATAAGGGAATAGTTTTGGCTAAAGAAGATTTGTCCAAAACGAAAGAATTAGTAGGATATATATTACCAGAAAGAGGGTATGATGAAAAAAAATTCAGATCCTATTTGGAGACTAAATTACCTGATTTTATGATCCCAGTATTCTTGATAGAACTTAAAAACTTTCCTTTACTGTCAAATGGGAAGATTGATAAAAAATCATTACCTGATCCTGAGATTTTTCATGTAGCTATTAATACTTATGTAGCTCCAAAGAATAGGCTAGAGGAAGAGTTAGTTATAATTTGGAAGAAATTACTCAAATTAGAAAAAATCGGAATTGAAGATGACTTTTTCCAAATAGGAGGAAACTCATTGTTAGCTATTCGAGTAGTATCAGCAATAAGAAAAAATTTTCAAATTAATTTATCAATTGCAGATCTATTTAAAGTTTCAACCATATGTAAGATATCTAAATATATTGAAAATCAAAACATAAAGAAGCAAGAACTACTACCACCTATTGTAAAAGAAACAAGACCTGATCAAATTCCTTTATCATATTCGCAGGAACGGTTATGGTTTATACATAAATTGAATGGTAGTCTTCAGTATCATATTCCAATAATACAGAGGTTTAAGAAAAGTATTAATGAAGATATTTTGGAGGATACTTTTCAAGAAATTATAAATCGTCACGAAGTACTTAGAACTGTTTTCAAGGAAGTAAATGGTGAGGCACATCAATATATACTGCAAAAAAATAGTTGGAGTTTGAATTACATTGATAAATCAACAATATCAGATGATAACATAGAAACTTCACTGATATCAAATCTTATAAGTATCCCTTTCGATTTATCAAAAGATCATATGATAAAAGGGACACTTATTAAAATTTCTGATGATGAATCTATACTAGTTCTGATATTTCATCATATTGCTTGTGATGGATGGTCTATTCCTATATTTATTAATGAAATGATTGTTTTGTATCAATCAATAATAAATAATCAAAAAGCTGACCTTAAAAAACTACCTATTCAATATGCGGATTATGCTATTTGGCAAAAAAGACAATTAACTGGAGAGGTTTTGGAAAACAAAATGCAATATTGGGAAAAACAGTTAGCAAACTTAGAAGTTCTACATCTTCCTACTGATTTTACGAGACCCTCTGTGCAGAGCATTAGAGGCGGTATTCAACAATTTGAATTAAATGGGGAACTTCATGATCAATTGAACAACTTGTCAAAAAAAGAAGGAGTTACACTTTTTATGACTTTGTTAGCAGCTTTCCAAGTATTACTTCATAAATATAGTGGGCAAGGTGATATTTGCATCGGAAGTCCTATCGCCAATAGAGGACAAATAGAAATAGAACCTCTTATTGGTTTTTTTGTTAATACTTTGGCCTTGAGAAGTAAAATTGATTATGCTCATACTTTTCAAGAGTTTTTATTACAAACAAAGACTACTGTATTAGAAGCATTTGAGCATCAAGAAGTCCCGTTTGAAAAGATAGTAGATAAGGTAGAGCAAACTAGAGATATGAGTCGTAACCCATTGTTTCAAGTTTTGTTTGTGTTTCGTAATAAAGAAGATCAATACCAGTTTGATTCTGATAAAGACCAGACTTTAATTGAACCTTTTGATGATGGAGTTACTCAATTTGATTTAACACTTAATATAAATGAAACAACAAGAGGGTTGTTTGCTTCCATTGAATATTGTAGAGATTTATACTTGCCATCATCGATTATAAGGATTATTGAGAATTTTAAGACTTTATTATCATCAATTGTATCAAATCCGTTAGAAAAGATTACAGAGCTCTCAATAATCACACAATTAGAAGAACAAAAATTACTTATTGATTTTAATAATACTAATGTGGTTTATCCTAAAAACAAAACATTAGTTGATTTGTTTGAAGAACAAGTAGTGAAAACCCCTTACAGTATAGCGGTTTGTTTTGAAAATGATTCCTTTACCTATAAAGAGTTAGATGAAAAATCAAATCAATTAGCTCATTATTTAAGAAAAAAAGGAGTTGAAGAAGAGTCTTTAGTTCCTATCTGTTTGGAGCGTTCTTTACAGATGATGGTTGGTTTATTAGGTATTTTGAAATCTGGAGGGGCTTATGTGCCTATAGATCCTAGCTATCCCAAAGACAGAATTAATTTCATTTTAGAAGATGTTAATGTGAATATTATTGTTTCTAATAATATGAATTATAATCTTTTTAATGAGAACAATGATTTAGAACTACTATTGATTAATGATGATTGTTCAATACAATCAATACAACCAAAATCAAAAGTAAAAACAGGTTTAACAACTAAGAACCTAGCATATGTAATCTATACTTCAGGATCTACTGGTATGCCCAAAGGAGTAATGAATCAACATTCAGGCATAGTAAATAGGTTGTTATGGGCTCAAGAGAATTACAACCTTAATAGCCAAGAAGATATTGTACTACAAAAAACAACATTTTGTTTTGATGTGTCCGTTTGGGAATTGTTTTGGCCATTGATTACAGGTGCTAAAGTGGTTTTCGCCGATCCAGAAAAATATAAAGATAGTTCATATTTGAAATCTATTATTGAAGAATACAAAATCACCACTTTGCATTTTGTTCCTTCTATGCTAGAATTATTTCTTTTAGATATAGAAATAGGAAATGTAAAAAGTTTAAAGAGGGTATTATGTAGTGGAGAAGAGCTTAAATTCCATCAAGTACAGAAATTCAAAGAGCAA
Organism: Aquimarina sp. I32.4; assembly: GCF_002924285.1. NCBI lineage: Bacteria > Pseudomonadati > Bacteroidota > Flavobacteriia > Flavobacteriales > Flavobacteriaceae > Aquimarina > Aquimarina sp. I32.4. The sequence goes on from NZ_PGUB01000062.1 coordinate 20,041, forward strand.
TTGGGAGAGGTGGAATTGTATAATTTATACGGTCCGACTGAAGCAGCTATTGATGTAACATCTTATAAGGTACCAGAGGAAGTCAATAAATTAAGTAAAATAGTAATTGGTAAACCTATCGCTAATACTCAGTTATATGTATTAGATAAATTCAAAAAGATTGTTCCTATAGGAGTGCATGGAGAACTCCATATCTCAGGAGTGCAAGTTGCTAGAGGTTATTTGAATCGTGAAACGTTAACCAATAGAATGTTTGCCGAAAACCCTTTTGGAAGTGAGACAAACTCACGATTATACAGTACAGGAGATCTTGTAAAATGGTTACCAGATGGTACAATAGAATATTTAGGAAGATTAGATAATCAAGTGAAGATACGAGGTTATCGGATAGAGTTAGGTGAAATAGAATTTGTCTTAGCAAAATCACTGAATGTTAGACAATCTACCGTTTTAGTCAAGGAGAAGAAAAATGGAGATAAATATTTGGTTGGATATATTGCACCAGAAGAAGAGTTTGATAAAAAGGCTATTTATGAGTATTTAAAAACTAAATTACCAAATTACATGGTGCCAGAGTTACTAGTTGAAATTAGTGAACTACCGCTAACTCCTAATGGAAAAGTAGATAGACAAACTCTGTTAAAATACAATGAACATGAAATATCTTCAAATACATACGTACATCCAAAAAACAATACCGAAAACGAACTTGTAAATATTTGGTTAGAATTATTAGATATAGAAAAGGTTGGTGTTCAGGATAATTTCTTTGAATTAGGAGGTCATTCTCTTTCTATTGTCAGATTAAAAATAAAAATACAGAGCCAGTTTAATATAGTTGTTCCGTTGATTTATTTGTATCAGAATCCTGATATTGAGAAAATTGCAGAGTATATTGATAATTTGTCTAAAGATTTTCAATCAATTGAATTGCTTCAGGAATTAACAAAATCTCAAAAAAATAATCATAAGGTATCAATTCTAACAATCCCATATTTAGCAGGAGAAGGAATATCATTTCAGGCTATAGCTAATGAGGTAAATGGAATTAATTCAGAAATAGGTGTTTATACTATGAGTATGCCTAGAGAGACTGAGAGATATCAGAATATTGGAAAATTAGAATTTGATTTATTGGTTGATGAGTTGATAATAGAAATTAATCAAAAAATACATACACCTATAATTATTTGGGGTCATTGTGGAGGGTCAAGTTTTGGATCATATTTAGCAAAAGTACTAGAGAAAAAAGGATATGATATCATTGCATTTTGTTCTGGAGGTAGTTTACCATCACACCTTAGAACCGATTCATACAAGAAACCTACTCCAATGAGTGATGCCGAAATTAAGGAACTGCTTTCTTATGCAGGGTTACAAGAGATAAACAATGATTTTAAAGATGAAGATTGGGATTGGATAATCAAATATTATCGGTTTGACATAAATATACAACAGCTTAGTTTTTTCAATCTTGTTTCAAAATTTGAGAATCGAAATTTGAAAGCTCAAACATATTTGGTATGTGCCAAAGATGACCCTATGACAATTGGGTATGCCGAAGCCTTTCAAGAATCCTTTTGTACTATAGATCATGTTCACTTAAAAGAAATAGAAGATGGCGGTCATTATTTTATCGAAACAAAATCAAAAGTAGTTGCAGAATTCCTAGATCATATTGTTTGTGAATATACCGAGGTTTCATCTGATCTAATTTTAAACAACAATTAAATGAAGAAATATATTTTAATATTGACATTTTTATTATTGTCTTTGTTTGGTACTTTGATGACCGAATTTTCCTTAGCAATTTGGGTAACTAAAAGCTATGAATCCACACTGTACTATACGCTTATAGCTTTTTTCGGAGTTGCTCCATCTTCTTTTCTAGCACCTTTTATCGGTAGTTTCGTTGATAGATGGGACAAAAGAAAAATAATAATAATATCAAATCTGGTAGCGGGCATAGGAAGTTTAATATTGGTGTTCTTATATCTGTCAAATACTTTAGCTCCATGGCACGTAATGATTATCGCTTTCATTAATTCATTAGCTGATGGTTTTATGAGTCTTGCATTTTATGTATCTACTTTGGCTCTGGTTTCAAAAAAACAATTGAGTAAGGCAAGAGGAATTTCACAAACATCTATAGCACTAATAACACTCTCTGCCCCTATAATAGCCCCTTTTTTATTAGGGATTATTGATTTGAGTGGTGTTTTTTTAATTGAAGTTATAGCCTTTTTTGTAACCGTAGGAGCGCTTTTTTTTATAAAACTTAGCGGTACGCCAGAAGAGACAGAAAAAATTACATTTAAAAAAGATGCAAAGATCGTTTTTGAATTTATTCGATCTCAAAAAGGATTACGATCTCTCTGGGGATACAATTTCATAATTATTTTCACCATTGGATTGGTATCTATAATGTTGGTTCCACTTATGTTGGATTTTTCAGACGAAAAAGGATTAGGTTTTATGATGTCGTTGGCAGGGGTTGGAATGTTGTTAGGAGGGATATTTATGTCTCTTTGGAAAGGGTTTTCTAAACCAGTAATTACAGGTGTCAATATCAATTTGATCATTTCACTATTATTGATTTTAATCGTGTTTAAGTTAAATGTATATGTTTTGGGATTTGTTATAGTTCTTATTATGATCTGTAACTCGGTGATAAAAACAATAGATAGTACTTTTTGGTTAATGATTGTTCCTGAGCATTTACAAGGTAGGGTTATAGGATATCAATTATTATTAACTGGAACAGCAGCTCCTTTAGCATATTTGGTATCTGGTCTTTTAATTGATTTTGTAATAACACCAATTATTGAATTACTACCACAAAAAGTATCATACTATCCAGGAACTAACAAAACAGTTGCTATTGTAATTCTATTTGCTTTGGCGGGTATAATTAATTTTATAGTGTCTCTAGTTATAAGAAGACGCAGCTTTGTTAATAAACTTGATGTGTTATATCAAAAAAAGAAGACAGAAGAAGAAGTGGAGGTCTTAAATAAAGAGAATTTAGATATCGAACCTAAAGAAAGTCAAAAGGAAATCTCAACAATTTCTAAAAACTTATAAATCATGAGATCTAGTAATGAAACAACAATAATTGCATTGCCTTTTGCTGGAGGAAATAAATACTCATACAACATGTTTGAGAAACTTATCCCTTTTAATTATAAATGGGAAACTATTGAATTGGCTGGGAGAGGAACTAGAATTAGGGAAGCACTAATATCCGATATGAAAGTTTTAGTAGAAGATGTATATGAACAAATGGAATCTAAAATTAAAACAGGCAATTATATTATTTACGGTCATAGTATGGGAGCTCTATTAGGATACCTTTTAACAAATAAAATCATTGAATTGGGATGTAAACCTCCAAAGTTTTTATTCTTTACAGGAAGAGGAGGACCTTCAGAGTCTGAAGAAAAAAATATTTCGAATTACGATAGTGCTTCTTTTTGGGAAGAGGTTCAAAAAATGGGAGGATTGCCAGATGATATTTTAAATAATGATGAATTATTGGGTTTTTTCGAACCTATATTAAGAGCAGACTTCAAAGCAATTGAAGGTTACCATTATCAACCAAAGAATACCACTTTTAATCTCCCAATTTATATTAGAATAGGTGACAAAGAGAAAATTTCTGAACAAGAACTAATGGCTTGGCAAAATGAGTCTAAATTACCAATCAATACTTTAATTGTGCCAGGAAATCATTTTTTCATACTTGATCAGCCAGATATAATACTGAAACAGATTATAAGAGCAGATTTAGCGATAGTGTAATTAATAGAATTCTAATTGAAAATGAATAAAGATTTTTATACAATTAAAAAACAAGAACAATACGTGATTGATCACGTATTAGAAGAATTAGTAGAGAAGTATGGTGACATAAAGAACTATTGTTTTTTGGAGAATGCATCTTATTATGCAACAAAGTTACCATTTGAAATTTGGGATACGTTAAATAAATTTAAATACAGAGAAGATAATTGTGGTCTTGTCATTATTAGAGGGTATGAGTTTAAGAAAAATGAAATAGGAGATACACCTTCAACAATAGCCTCGGCATCGAAAAAGAATTTACTTCAAAAAAAGATAGAGTTTTTTTTAGCGCTCTGTAGTTCTATTCTTGGTGATTTATTCTCTTGGAATACTCAACAGAACGGCAAAATACTAAATGATATAATTCCTTTAAAAGAAAGCGCCTATGAACAACTAGGAACGAGCAGTAAAACCGAGTTGAAATGGCATATAGAAGAAGCTTTTCATGAACATAGGCCTGATTACGTAGGGCTGATGTGCTTAAAAAATCCAGATGATGTTGCTACTCTATATTCTAACATTAGAAACATTTCACTAAATAATGAGCAAAAGGATCTATTATTTCAAGAGAAATTCATGTTCGAGATGGATTTGAATTTTAGTAATTCAAATTATAATACAAACAAACCTGTTTCGATTTTGTTTGGAAATTATGATGAACCATATGTGAGAATTGACCCTGCATTTATGAAAAAAACAGGGTATTCACCCGAAATTGATCATTCTGTTAATGTTGCCCTTGATTTGATTGAGAAAAATATTAAAGAAATAATTTTAAAACCAGGAGATATCTGTTTTTTCGACAATTATAGAACCGTACATGGGCGAGCACCCTTTGATGCAAAATTTGACGGAAATGATAGGTGGCTAAAAAGAGTCTTAATAACTAGAGATTTAAGGAAATCTTCGGAATTTAAAAATACCAACAGAAGTAGAGTGATTCATACAGATGTTGTTTCTAAGTAGAGAATAACCGATTTAAAATTATTTATATTATGCTATTTAATTCAGTTGAATTTGCATTGTTTTTGCCTATTGTTTTTACGATATATTGGCTAATTAACAATAAGAATCTGGCAGTACAGAATACACTGCTGTTATTTGCTAGTTATTTTTTTTATGCTTGGTGGGATTGGAGGTTTTTATTTCTAATAGTATTCAGCTCCATGGTGGATTATTTGGTAGGCATAAAGTTGTTAAAAGAGAATGATAGAAGAAAACGAAAAGTACTTTTGTTAATTAGTGTTTTTGTAAACATAAGTTTTCTGTTTTTCTTTAAATATTTTAATTTTTTCTCTGAAAGTTTTGCCAAAGCCTTTACTATATTTGGTTCATCTATAGAGGTTTCTAGATTAAATTTAATACTTCCCGTAGGGATCAGTTTTTATACTTTTCAGACATTAAGTTATACAATTGATGTATATAAGCGAAGAATTAAGCCAACAAAAGATCCAATTGCCTTTTTTACTTTTGTTAGTTTTTTTCCTCAACTTGTGGCAGGTCCTATTGAAAGAGCATCAAATTTATTACCTCAATTTTATAAAAAAAGAACATTTGAGTATCATAAGATGGTCGATGGTATGCGTCAAATTCTCTGGGGATTGCTAAAGAAAATTGTAATAGCAGATAATTGTGCGATATACGCAAATGAAATTTTTGGAAATTATGAAAGCTACTCTGGTAGTGTTTTATTAATGGGAGCTGTATTTTTTACTTTTCAGATTTATGGAGATTTTTCTGGGTATTCTGATATTGCCATAGGTACTTCACGTTTGTTTGGGATTAGGTTAAAACAGAATTTTGCATTTCCTTATTTTTCTAGGAATATGGCTGAGTTTTGGAAGCGATGGCATATTTCATTATCGACTTGGTTTAGAGATTATGTTTATATCCCTTTAGGCGGTAGTTACAAAAATAAATTAAATCAGGTTAGAAATGTTTTTATAGTCTTTTTGTTAAGTGGCTTTTGGCACGGTGCAAATTGGACTTTTATTTTTTGGGGAGCTATTAATGCTTGCTGGTTCTTACCTACGATATTATTTAAAAGAAAGAAGAAAAGCCCAGATATTATTGCTGTAGGTAAATTATTCCCGAGTATAAGGGAATTCTTTCAGATGATCATTACATTTTTCCTAATTGTATTGTCTTGGATTTTTTTTAGAGCAGAAACTATTGGAGATGCAGTAAATTATGTAGGTAAAATCTTTTCGAGTTCTATATTAACATTTCCAAATATTTTAACCGTGAGTATGTTAATTAATATTCTTGTCATCTTTCTATTTGTAGTGGTAGAATGGTTTAAAAGAAATAAGCTACACGGTTTAGATTTTAAAAAATCAAAAAAAAGGAAACCTTTAAGGTGGTCTATTTATTATATAGTGATTTTGATGATTTACTTTTTTGGAAACTTTCAAAATAATATTGAGTTCATATACTTCCAATTTTAAAAATAAGACAGATAAGCATGAGATATTTTTTAACCAATTTAAGGGGCTTTGTACTAGGTTTTTTGCTAATAAATTTTGCGCTCTATTTTTTTGTAGCGAAACCAGCAATTTTTGAAAAGTATATTTCTAATTCTAGAGATATTAGTCAGTATAACAGGTTTTTAATTAGCGATTCACATGGAGCACTCATGGGTGATATTCCAGATATTCATGATATTTATAATTTTTCTTATAAAGGGGATAATTATTTGGATATGTATTTAAAAATAAATTTCCTAGTAACAAAAAGGAAAGTAAATGAAAAGGATATATTATTTCTAACTATTGATAATCATACACTTTCTCCTTATAGAAGTAACTCATTAAATTTTAATAGAAATCTTATTTATTCTGATTTTAATTATGAAATAATAGAAAGCGAATATTTCAAGAAAGACAGTATACCTGCTCATAAAAAATATGTAAAATATCTACCTTTTCTAGATCCAGATTATGGAGGGTTTTATGTAGAGTCTTTAATGCCTTCACTTCTTGTGCCTGATTCAGAATATACTTTTGCTGATTATACTAAGCAAGAACAGAATGAAATCTGTGAAGAAAGATTTTTAGTTCAATTTCCTAGTATGGTAAGAGATCAGGGACAATTTTTTTATTTGAATAAAATTATCTCCCTCTGTAAAAAGTATCAACTTAAATTAATCGGGATCAGGTTTCCTATAACAAAAGCGTATAAAGAAACAATTAAACGATACGATTATGGAGCTTTAGATATACTGAAAAAAGCAGGGTATCCTGTTTTAGATTTTCAAGATTTATTTTTAGAAAGAGACGATTATTTTTATGATCAAGATCATTTGAATAGTGTAGGTGCTGACTTGTTTTGTAAAGAACTAAAAAAGATAGACCCAAACGGCATATAATTGTTGAGGGATAATAGTAGAAATTAAATGATATCTTCAAGATTATTGATGAATTGTAAAAAACGATATCATTAATAAAAAAAATATTTTATGATAATAGAAAAATTAGAATGCCCAATTAAGGTTATCAATATATCTGAAATGGGAGTGAATGCAAATAGGTTTATAAGTAATATTATCAAGCACTATGATGAATATATATGGGATTATTATTTACTTAGACAAAACCAAATAGAGTTTTTAAAAAATTATTTTAACGAAGGAGAAGTAAGTAATAAATTCTGGAAAAGCTTTTATTTAAATGAATTATCAAAACTCGAGATTGAAAATGTAGTTAATAAGCTATCTCAGAAAGTTAAAGATCAATATTTAGCTATAAAGAAAACAAGAAAGAGATTAGTTTCTGAATTTGAATTGATTTTTGATAATGAATGGTCTGTGAAACGTATGCCTTCTTCTGATTTCAGTCAAGACCTTGCTTTAATAAGTGAGAACAAAACAGAAGATTATAGGTTGATAAAAAGAAAATTTAAAGAAATGCCGGATTTTTTAGATTGCTATGATATGAGGTTATTGTTAAAAGGCATAGCGGAAGAGATTAGATTTGAAAATAAGAAAATAAAAGCTTTAAGGATTATTGTACATCATACCAAAGTATTTTGCTACCCTAATCAAATTGCTACAAATTCACCAGAAGGTATTCATCAAGATGGCATGGATTATATTGTTTCGGCATTAGTGGTAGAAAGACAGAATATTATCGGAGGGAAAAGTATTATTTATGGTAATGATAAAAAAACTGAAGTTTTACAAACGTTATTACAATCAGGGCAAGGTATTCTTCAACCCGATAGAAATTCTGATTTATGGCATGAAGTAACAGCTATTGAATGTGCTGATAATTCTAAATTTGGTTATAGGTCCACAATTGGTTTTGATGTTGAGGTAATTGAAAAATAAATTCATGAAAAAAATTCGTAAATTATCAATTTTGAAAGGTGTATATAGTATAGTGAAATATCAAAAAACTGATTATGAAAACATAGTACTAGAAGAAAATGTATTTTCTGTAATATATGAAGATAATTATGTGTCCGTTATATATAGAGGTCTTCCTTTAGAAAAAAAAGTTCCTTTTGAGATAGAAAAAGACTATAATATCATTAAAATTAATGATGTTATTGAATTCAATTTGTCTGGAGTTTTAAACCAATTTCTTACCCCATTAGCTCTTTCAAATATTAGTGTACTTGTTATATCTTCTTTTGATACTGATTATATATTATTCAATAAATCTAATCTCAACAAAGCTAAAACAGTTTTATCAAAGGCAGGGTTTGTATTTTAGCTCCCAATAAGTTCGAAGTGTTCTTTTCGGGCAGATATTTTAAGACAATTTATGTTTAAATAAATATCTTAGAAAAATGAGGAAACGATTTTACAGTAACGAATTTAAATCAGAAGCTATTCGGTTAAGCTATCAGTGTTGTAAGTACCCATAAATTAGCTACGGTCTAATTTAGAGGTACTTATATCATGAAGCTATTAATAATTTAGAATGGGTTTGGCTCTAGTTTATATTTGCGTTGATATTAGTTTTTGATATTGTACTTCGATATTTCTGTAATTCTTTATAGCGTTAACATCTAGGACAGTTTTCTGTACAAATAGTAGCGCCTTATCCTTATTGTTTTTGAGCTGCTCTTTGAGTTTAAACCAATTTAGGTACTGTTGCAGGTATTTAGTGGCTACTGGATATTCTATGGATACTGACCCCCATTCTGGTCATATTGACCCCTCTGTAGCTTTTGGTCTTAAAAAGATATGT
>NZ_PGUB01000063.1:0-28919 GCF_002924285.1 Aquimarina sp. I32.4
ATAGTCTACCTAGCTTACTCTCTTTCCAACTTTCCTCTCTTGTTAGGTACATAGCCCCATCTACACTAACATAATGAAGTTCATCCGCTTTACCTGATTCATATTCTTTATAAACCAGATTTTTGATAACCGCATTATCAGCATCTTCAATCCATTGTCCATATTTGTGGCAAACACGCTCTATTTGCTTGGCATTGACCCCTGAACCTGTCAAATTATTGATCACATCTTCTGCTTCACTAAATACCAAATACTGACCCATATAGCACATGGTTTCTTGAGCCAAACTACTAATACCCATAAAACCTGGAGATTGAGAAATAACATGAGACTTGCAGGATTCTATCTTTCCAAATCTGGTTTGAAGTTTTTTTTTAAGTTCTTGCTCTTGGGAACACGACCAACAGATAATTGTAAAACTTCTTGCTCAACATTTGACATCATTGCAGCGTACGTAGATTCGTATTGATATCCATTCTCCATACGAGAAGGATCAGATAACCATTGTTCAAAATGTTTGTCGAAGATTAACGAGGCTTGAGTCTTTATATCCATTAAATATGTTTCTAATAAAAATACTAAATTTTAACAAAAAGGGAAATTTGTCGTAAACCCAAAAAAAGGAGTCTTTTTATTTATAAAAGGAATAGATTTTATAAGTAATAACCAGATTCTTGTGGATTTAATTAAACCTGTTCAGAGCCTTGCAGGTTCTATTATTATTATTATTATTATGCATTATGTTGCTCCTGTACATTTAATCGGGGGATACTTGTTTCTTTTGAATTATTAACGAGGTGGTCTGTATCAGCTCAGCTTCCATTGTTAATAGGAGCTGTACTTATTAATTTTATAGGAGAAATAAATGTTGTAAACCTCACTATTGCTAGTATGGTTCTAATATTGTGCTTGTTTTTTTATTATATGGATCAGGAAAACGTTCTGTTGATTATTATTTAAAAATGGAACAATAAATTGTTGTAATAATAACCAACAGGATGCCTCTTTATTATTTTTTATAAGAAAATACTTACCATCCTGATAAGCGAGATTCTTTTGTGCGATCATTCTTATGATTTGGAATGTCTAAGTATATAGTGTCCATTTTTTTGTAGGCATGTATATTCTGCTTAGAAGCTCTTTTCTTATTTTTTTTGAGTTGTTTTTTGATTTTTTGCCACTCTTTTTTGCTGTAAAACTCTTTACCTTTCTTTTTGATAGGAGTTTGTACAACTAGCAGTCGATCTGCAGATGACATTGTTTCTGTACTATATTGTTCTTCAATAATTTGATTGTCAATAGTTTTTACAGAAGTTAGGTCGTATTCAAAGTCTTGACCAAAAGACATACCGCAGATTAAATAAAAAGCGATAAGTACTGTGAGTTTTAATTTCATTTCCCAGAATTTTGATGCATTATTATAACAAATCGTTATACATTAAAATTGTAAAAAAACATATCAAAACTATTTTCCCATTAATATAGATATGTTGTTTTCCTTTATTATAAGGAATGGGATAAATGTACTGATAATACTTGGGTTTTTCCTACGGGAAAACCGCATTTTTTCAATGTATCTTTCATAAAATCGATAAAAAACTAATTAAATCAGATGAAATGAATATTTATAGTTTAAAGGTTTTTTTAACCTCATCGATATAGTCTAATTTTTCCCAAGTAAAAAGCTCAACTTCTTTTTCGATTTTACCAGAATACGGGCTTTCAAAAACTTTGGTAATTGTCTTGGACTCTTTACCCATATGACCATATGCTGCGGTTTCTTGATAAATTGGATTGCGTAGTTTGAGTCGTTTTTCGATAGCAGCGGGACGCATATCAAAAATTTGAGCTACTTTTTCGGCAATTTCTCCATCAGTTAATCCTAGAGTACTTGTGCCATAAGTATCAACAAAAATAGAAGTAGGTTCAACTACACCAATTGCATATGATACTTGTACCAATACTTCGTTTGCTACTCCAGCAGCTACAAGGTTTTTGGCAATATGTCTAGAAGCATATGCGGCAGACCTGTCTACTTTACTAGGATCTTTACCAGAGAAAGCACCTCCTCCATGAGCTCCTTTGCCACCATACGTATCAACAATAATCTTTCTTCCTGTAAGACCAGTATCACCATGAGGACCACCAATTACAAATTTACCAGTAGGATTGATGTGATATGTGATTTGATCATTAAATAATTGCTGAACATATTCTGGTAACTGTGCAATTACTCTAGGGATCAATATAGAAATAATGTCATTTTTTATTTTATTCAACATAATTTCATCATCATTATCAAAATCATCATGCTGTGTAGATACAACGATAGCAACAATTCGTTGCGGTATGTTGTCATCACTGTATTCGATCGTTACTTGACTTTTTGAATCAGGTCGTAAATAAGGGATTTCTTTTCCTTCACGTCTTAATTTTGCTAGTTCAATTAGTATTTTATGAGAAATATCAAGCGCCAATGGCATATAATTCTCTGTTTCTTTAGTAGCATATCCAAACATCATTCCTTGATCACCAGCTCCTTGTTCTTCTTTGGATTCTCTATCTACACCTTGATTTATATCTTGTGATTGCTCATGAATAAGAGAAATTACACCACAAGAATCTCCACTGAATTGATATGCCCCTTTGGTATATCCAATGGTATTAATTACTTCTCTTGCGATATGTTGTACATCGAGATATGTTTTTGATTTTACCTCTCCTGCGAGAACTACTTGACCTGTAGTTACCAAAGTTTCACATGCAACTTTGGAATCTTTATCAAAAGCTAAAAAATTATCTAATAGTGCATCACTGATTTGATCTGCTACTTTATCTGGGTGTCCTTCAGATACACTTTCTGAAGTAAATAAATATGCCATTTGTTGTTGTTTTATAAGAGAATGCTTAGACGCGATTGCGATGAGAAGCTTTCGACAAAATAATATTAAATCGAGCTGCTTTAGCATTTTTATAATGGTATGCTTATAGTGTGTTTTTTGTAAACTGCTAAGGCATAACATTTTGGGTTGCAATCAGTCAAATCTTTCCCTAAAATATTTCGGCAAAGGTAAAAAAAATGACAATATTAAAAAGTATTTAACGTATCATTAATTATTTGAAGAAGGAGAGGTGATTTTGTTTTTAACAAAATAATTTTTAGAAGAAAGATTTTTGTATTAAAAAATAATTACTAGATTTGCTTCGAAGTTTCTTATACATATTAGTAAGTTATTAAGAAAGGTGGAGGGAATAGACCCTGTGAAACCTTAGCAACCCTTTATATTTAAAGAAGGTGCTAAATTCTATCTCGATTATTCGAGAGAAGATAACTCGATACAATTATTCTTTTTGTAATTGTCGCTTTCCTTTCTTATTAATTTTCTTCAAAACAAACACAACGTAGAGAAGTGTTTGATGTATTTGAATTTATTTTAAAAATTTAAAATAGAAAATTATGAGTACCCAAAAATTTGCAACAGAAGCTTTACATGCAGGTCATGACGTATCTGCCAACGGAGGAGCCAGGGCAGTACCTATATATCAGACAACATCCTATGTTTTTAATAATTCTGATCATGCTGCTAATTTGTTTAATTTGTCTGAACCAGGATTTATTTATACAAGATTAAACAATCCTACAAATGATATTCTAGAACGACGTCTCGCTGCATTAGAAGGAGGTATAGGTGCGGTAGTAACCGCATCAGGAACAGCTGCAATTAATACGGCCTTACTTACTTTGTTAAAAACAGGTGACCATATAGTAGCTTCAAATAGTTTGTATGGTGGGACGTACAATCTGTTAAATGTAACACTGCCAAGATTTGGGATTACTACAACATTTGTTGATCCTTCAGATCTTGAAAGTTTTAAAGAAGCTATACAAGAAAACACACGTGCAATTTTTGTTGAATCTTTAGGGAATCCTAAATTGGATGTTCTGGATTTGAAAGCTATTTCATCTATAGCAGAAACATCTGAGATTCCTTTTATTGTTGATAATACAGTTGCTACCCCTGCATTGTTGAACCCTATTGAGTATGGTGCGAATATTGTGATTCATTCACTTACAAAATATATAGGTGGCAATGGGACATCTCTCGGAGGAGTAATTATAGATGCGGGAACTTTTGATTGGTCTAGTGGAAAATTTGCTGAGTTTACAGAACCTTCTCCTGGGTATCATGGGTTGGTATATCATGAAACATTAGGGGCTGCGGCTTTTATTGCAAAAGTAAGAATAGAGGGATTACGAGATTATGGGGCTGCATTAAGTCCATTTAATGCATTTCAGATTTTACAAGGTTTAGAAACATTAGAAATTAGAGTACAGAAACATAGTAAAAATGCACTAGAACTTGCACAATGGTTAAAAAAACAAGATGAAGTGAGTTGGGTGAAATATCCTGGACTAGAAGATGATGCTTATTATACATTAGCACAGAAATATTTGCCAAAAGGGCAAAGTGGGATTATTACGTTTGGAATAAAAGGGGGGTTTGAATCAGCCAAAACAATTGCAGATGAAACAAAAATATTTTCATTATTAGCAAATATAGGAGACTCAAAATCATTGATTATTCATCCTGCAAGTACAACGCATCAGCAACTGGATACTGAACAGCAAAAATCAACAGGAGTTACTCAAGACTTAATAAGATTATCTGTAGGGTTAGAAGATATAGAAGATCTAAAAGAAGATTTGAAAACAGCTTTTTCTAAAGTGAAAGTCGAGATTTAATAAGTGAAAACACCCATTTGTTGTAACGAGAAAGACCAAATAAAATAAGACCTTCTTTGAATAATCTTAAAAAGAAACTATAAATAATGCTTCAGAAACTAGATATCTTAAATTTTACTACAATAAAAGGAGAGTGTATTAGTGAAATTCCTCTGACATATGAATTGTTTGGAGTGCCACTGTATCAAGCCCCGATAGTATTGGTAAACCATGCTCTTACTGGAAACTCTACCGTATGTGGAGAGAATGGTTGGTGGAGTGGTTTGATAGGGCAAGACAAATGTATTGATACCAATAAGTATACTATTCTGTCATTTAATATCCCAGGGAATGGATATGACGGAAAGCAAGAGAATCTAATAGAAGAATATAAGAAATTTAATGCAAGAGATATAGCTTCTATGTTTTCTCAAGGATTAAAAGTACTAGAAATCGATAAGTTGTATGCAGTAATAGGAGGATCTGTAGGAGGGGGGATTGCTTGGGAATTAGCATCTTTAAACCCTACTTTGATTACTCACTTGATACCAGTAGCAACCGATTGGAAATCAACAGACTGGTTGAAGGCCAACTGTTTGGTGCAAGAGCAGATATTATTGAATTCTCAAAAACCTATTCATGATGCAAGATTGCATGCCATGTTAGTGTATAGATCACCAGAATCATTTAAAAGTAAGTTTGAGCGTACTTATAATGAAGAAAAAGATATGTACAATGTAGAAAGTTGGCTATTGCATCATGGTGAAAAATTAGATGGCAGATTTGCCCTTTCTGCATACAAAGAAGTGAATTATATTCTTGCCAATATTGATATTACAGAAGGAAGAGGAAGTTTTGAAGAGGTTGCAAAAACAATACGGTCAAATATTCATATCATAAGTGTAGACTCTGATATGTTTTTTACAGCAAATGAAGATGAAATTACGTTTGAAAGACTAAGGCAAATAAAACAAAATGTAACACACAGTATTGTTAATTCTGTTCATGGTCATGATGCATTTTTGATAGAGTTTAAACAATTAAGCACCTTGTTGAAAGATGTGTTTTAAAGAAAGAAAAAAGATGAAAATTTTAAAATTTGGAGGAAAATCATTGGCAAACGGAAAAGGAATTCGTGCCGTGATAGATATAATAGAAGAAAAAGTTAAGAAAGGAGAAAGAATCGCTGTGGTGCTTTCTGCTAGAGGAAATTCTACAGATGAGCTTGAAGAGATTCTTGAAAAAGCAGTTAATAACGAAAGTTATCAAGAACAACTAGACGCATTTAAGAAGTATCAAACAGCTGATTTTTTTGGGATAGATTTTTCTCAAGAGTTTGATACATTAGATAAGCTTTTTGAAGGAGTTTCTCTTTTAGGAGACTATAGTAAGAGAATAAAAGATCAAGTATTGTCACAAGGTGAAGTTATTTCTGCCAAATTGATAACACATATCCTTAAAGAAAAAAATATTAATGCTCATTTTGCAGATAGTAGATCTTTGATTGTTACAGATGCTCAATTTGGAGATGCGTTGCCTTTGGATAAGCTTTCTAAAGAGAATGTGGTGAGTCATTTTGAGAAGTATAATGGGACTACAGTAAATGTAGTTACTGGTTTTATAGCTTCCAATACCAAGAATGAGACAACAACCTTAGGAAGAAACGGAAGTAATTATACAGCTTCATTACTAGCGAACTACCTAGACGCAGAAGAATTACAAAATTTCACCCATGTCAATGGGATTTATACAGCTAATCCTGATTTGGTTCCTAATGCAAAAAAGATAGAGAAGTTGTCGTTTACAGAAGCAAATGAGTTAGCTTATTTTGGAGCTAATATTTTGCATGCAAAAACAATTATCCCTTTGATAGAGAAGAATATACCTCTTAGGATTTTGAATACGTTTGATCATAAAAATGAAGGAACACTTATTACTTCTGAGGTCAATGAAAAGGGGATCAAATCGCTTTCTGTCTTAGAGAATGTAGCTTTGGTAAATCTTGAAGGGAGAGGACTGTTGGGTAAAGTGGGAGTAGATGCTAGAATATTTAAAGCATTAGCACATAAAAATATCAATGTTAGTATTATTTCTCAAGGCTCATCAGAAAGAGGAATTGGTTTTGTTGTAGAGGCAGATCAAGCACAAGAAGCAAAGACTATACTGGAGCAAGAATTTGAATCAGATTTTTATAAACGAGATGTTAGTGGTATAACAATAGAAAAAGAAGTTTCTGTGATATCCATTATCGGGCAAGATTTGAGTAATTTTCATAAACCATATAATGCACTTATTAAGAATCAGGTTGTTCCATTGCTGTTTAATAATACGGTAACGGGTAAAAATGTAAGTTTGGTAGTGCGAAAAAAACAATTGCATCGAGCTTTGAATGTTATTCATGGTGAGATTTTTGAAATTTCTAAAAAAATAAATATCGCCATTTTTGGCCATGGGTTAGTAGGGGGAACTTTGGTAGATCAGATTTTGAAATCTGCAGAGCAAATTGAAAAACGAAAAAAGATCAATCTTAACATCTTTGCTGTAGCAAATTCCAGAAAAGCACTTTTGGATAAAAATGGAGTTAGTGAGCAATGGGAAAGTGATATTGTAGAAAAAGGAGTTTCTTATACAATTGATGATATTATACAATACGCAGATGAGCATCATTTAGAGAATTTAATAGCAATTGATAACACTGCAAGTCAATGTTTTACAGGTAGTTATGTGCGTTTGGTAGAGCATGGTTTTGATTTGGTGTCATCTAATAAAGTAGCTAATACATTAAGTTTTGATTTTTATAAAAAGCTAAGAGTAAGTTTAGAAGAAAATCAAAAACAATATTTGTATGAGACAAATGTTGGAGCAGGGTTACCTTTGATTGACACGATCAAATTATTACATTTATCAGGAGAAAATATAACCAGAATCAAAGGTGTTTTCTCGGGATCATTAAGTTATTTGTTTAATACTTTCTCTGTAGAGGATAGGCCCTTTAGTCAGGTTTTGCAAGAAGCAATTGATAAAGGATTTACTGAGCCTGATCCTCGTGAAGATTTATGTGGTAATGATGTGGGGAGAAAATTGTTGATTCTTGCTAGAGAATTAGATTTGAGTAATGAATTTGAAGATGTTGTAATCCATAACTTAATCCCCGAACAATTGAGAGCAGGTGAAGCAAAAGGGTTTTTAGAAAAATTATCAGAATTGGATGAGGTGTTTCAAAAAATAAAAGAAGATCAAAAAGCAGATCATGTGTTGCGATATATAGGTGATCTTTGGGGAGATTTATCTCAAGAAAAAGGGAATCTTGATGTGAAATTGGTTTCAGTACCTCAAAGTAGTGCGTTAGGACAGGTAAAAGGATCCGACTCTATATTTGAAATTTATACCGAGTCTTATGGGGACCAGCCAATAGTGATACAAGGGGCTGGTGCAGGAGCAGCAGTAACAGCAAGAGGAGTATTTGGGGATGTGCTACGATTAGCAGAAAAAGGATAGTATAAGGATCAGGTAAATCATCTATAAAAAAAAATTAAACCAATGAAAATAGAACTCAAAAGAATAGACAATGATTATCATTTTGAATTAAAAAATGAAAGAGGGCACATAACTCATATTGATAGTACGGCCAAAGTGGGAGGTAATGATTTGGCACCAAGTCCAATGGAGTATGTATTGATGGGAGTAGCTGGCTGTAGTGCAATTGATGTGATCTCAATACTCAAAAAACAACGGCAAGAAATTACTGATTATAGAGCAGAGGTAGATGGTAGTCGTGAAGAGATTGATGGAGCAAAACCATTTAAGAGTATTGTAGTTACAGTCTATCTTGAAGGGGATATTGTTCCTGCAAAAGCAAAAAGAGCAGCACAATTGTCATTTGAGAAGTATTGCTCTGTATCAAAAACATTAGAACCTACTGCTACAATAGAGTATAAAGTAGTTGTTAATAATAAAGAAATATGAGTCTCGATAGTTCAAATTTTGAAACACAAGCTGTAAGAACCCAAACAGATAAAACACAGTTTTTAGAACATTCGGTACCTATGTATTTGACATCAGGGTTTGTCTTTGAGGATTCTGAAGAAATGAGAGCTGCCTTTGCAGAAGAAAAAGAACGTAATCTCTATAGTCGTTTTAGTAATCCTAATACGACCGAATTTGTAGATAAGATGTGTAAATTAGAAGGAGCAGAAGATGGGTATGCATTTGCAACGGGTATGGCTGCAGTGTTCTCAACATTTGCTGCATTATTAGATGCGGGAGACCATATTGTTTCTGCTAGATCCGTATTTGGATCAACACATACTTTGTTTACAAAGTATTTTCCGAAATGGAATATCGAGACTAGTTATTTTAGAGTAGATGAAGTAGAAAAAGTAGAAAGCTTAATTCAGCCCAATACAAAAATTATTTATGCAGAATCTCCAACAAATCCAGGAGTAGATGTGCTAGATCTTGAAGCTTTGGGGAAGATTGCAAAAAAGTATAACTTACTTTTGATTATTGATAATTGTTTTGCAACACCGTACTTGCAAAACCCAATAAAATTTGGTGCAGATTTAGTTATTCATTCTGCGACCAAATTAATTGATGGGCAAGGTAGAGTTTTGGGTGGAGTGACTGTAGGTAAAACGGCATTGATACGAGAAATTTATTTGTTTTCTAGGAATACAGGTCCATCATTATCGCCATTTAATGCCTGGGTATTGTCAAAAAGTTTAGAAACATTAGCAGTTCGAGTAGATCGTCATTGTGAAAATGCATTGAAGTTAGCAACCTTTTTAGAAGCGCATTCTAAGATAAATTGGGTAAAATACCCATTTTTAAAATCGCATCCGCAATATGAAGTCGCAAAAAAACAAATGAAGCAAGGAGGTAATATTGTTGCTTTTGAAGTAAAAGGAGGGGTGCAGGGAGGAAAAACATTTTTTGATAGTTTAGAAATGTGTTCGCTGTCAGCTAATCTGGGAGATACGCGAACGATAGTAACACACCCAGCCTCAACCACACATAGTAAATTGGCAGATGAAGATAAACAGGTTGTTGGTATAACAAACGGAATGGTAAGATGTTCTGTAGGGCTAGAGCATGTTGATGATGTTGTTAAAGATATAGAGCAAGCATTAGAAAAAATATAGTAGTACTATCGTATAGTAATTAATAAAAAAAACAGCTAGAAGTTATTTTTAACTTCTAGCTGTTTTTTTTATGCCCTTAATTCAGTGAGAATTCATCTTTTTTTGCAAAATATTCTTCCAAATACACATGGTGTTTTTGGGTGATGATGATATGTTTTTGAGTTCAAAATATCTATTATAATTAAGCAGGAAGATGTGTGTTTTTAATCCAAAGTTGATTTGAAAAAAAAGTGAATTACTGTTTTCTTATCGTTGTATTGATGGTCTGCCATAATTGATTTTTTTTGACAAAAACTGCCTATAGAACAGTAAAAGTTGATTTGATAGAAAAACACTCAAATTTTTGTTAAAAATGTTATTGAATTATTAATTAACTATGTTTTTAACATATATAATATTCAGTTTTTTATGATAATTTTTAGCTAATTGATGGTTATTGTTAGTTGTTTCATAAAATTCTTTAACGAGAGATTTGTGGGATTATAATTTATATACCTTTAAACTCATATTACACGTGATAATCAATATTCTATAGAATGACAATTAATAATGTTTATTTAAATTTTATAAAAGTATGACCAATGGTATTGTATAAATTAGCTTCAAAAAAGACAACGTATGAGGACGATAGAGTATCTGAAAAACCGATACGTAGTATTGCAAAAGCGATAAGTTGGAGAGTAGTAGGAACAATTGACACTTTGATAGTTTCTTATATATTAACTAATGAGATTGCTGTCGCTACTTCTATAGCATCAATTGACTTTATAACAAAAATGATTCTATATTTTTTCCATGAAAGGATTTGGAATTCTATTAAGTGGGCACGATGATTTGATGTAAAAACAATTATCTGTCAGTAATGTTATGATGTTTATAGAGAAATCCCAGTTAATGCGCGAACATGGGACAATCGTTTTAAAAAAAAATAAAAAAATTGAATTTGATAAAGAATGGATTTTATAAAAGAAAATATAGCCAGTCTCAATGACGAGCTTAGAAAAAAAACACCGATAGATATTGCACGATGGGCAATGTCTAATGCGAAAAACCCTGTAGTAACAACTAACTTCAGGCCTTATGAAGCATCAATTCTACATGTATGCTCTAGAACATTACCCGATATTCCTGTGATATGGTGTGATTCGGGATATAATACTTCAAATACATACCGTCACGCAGAAGAGGTGATAGATTTACTGAAACTAAATATTCAATTGTATGTGCCAAAACAGACTGCAGCTCATAGAGATGTAGTATTAGGGATTCCTGATATTGATGATCCAAAACATGCAGTGTTTACAGAACAGGTAAAGCTAGAGCCTTTTAAAAGAGCAATGGCAGAGTTTAAGCCTGATGTATGGTTTACTAATCTTAGGCAAGGGCAAACTTCACTTAGAAATTCTCTGGATATCCTGAGTTTTAGTAAAGACGGAGTGTTAAAGGTGAGTCCCTTTTATTATTATGCCGACCAAGGATTAGATGTGTACTTAGAAGAGCATCAGTTGCCTAATGAGTTTACCTATTTTGATCCTACCAAGGTATTAGAAAATAGAGAGTGTGGATTGCATATTAGCTAATCAGGTTCACTCATAACACATCATAATTGTATTAAAAATCATTAAAAAATATTTAAAATGGAAGTACTAGGAAGTAAATCTCCCATAAGTATCGATATGTCTTCTTGTATAGAGAAATTAGAAGTAGGTCATTTAGAAAGCGAAGCGATTTATATCTTTAGAGAAGTAGTGTCTCAATTTGAGAAGCCGGTATTGTTATTTTCTGGAGGAAAAGACTCAATCACTTTGGTGCGATTAGCACAGAAAGCATTTTATCCAGCAAAGATACCTTTTCCGTTATTACATATTGATACGGGTCATAATTTTCCAGAGACTATAGAATTTAGAGATCGATTAGCAAAAGAATTAGGAGTAGAGCTTATCGTTCGTAATGTTCAGGATTCTATTGATCAAGGTAAAGTTATAGAAGAGAAGGGTAAGTATGCAAGTCGTAATAGTTTGCAAACCACTACACTATTAGATGCCTTAGAAGAATTTAAATTCGATGCTGCGATAGGAGGAGCTCGAAGAGATGAGGAAAAAGCAAGAGCCAAAGAGCGTATTTTTTCTGTACGAGATGATTTTGGTCAGTGGGATGAGAAGAATCAACGACCAGAATTGTTTGATCACCTTAATGGTAAAATTGATTTAGGGCAAAATGTGCGAGTATTTCCTATAAGTAACTGGACAGAACTAGATGTTTGGAGTTATATTCAGAAAGAAGAAATAGAAATTCCATCTATTTATTTTGCACATAAGCGTAAGATCTTTATTAGAGATGGTATGATTTGGTCCGCAGAAGATGGCGTTGTTTATAGAGAAGAAGATGAGTTGGTAGAAGAGCGAATGGTTCGTTTCCGTACGGTAGGAGATATGTCTTGTACAGCAGCAGTATTATCAGATGCTATTACCATTGATAAAGTAGTTGCAGAGATTAGAGAATCTACAATTTCAGAGCGCGGAGCGCGTATTGATGATAAACGATCAGAAGCAGCAATGGAGAAACGTAAACAACAAGGATATTTCTAGTAAAGCTTTGTTGTTACAACATAAACCAGATTCAAATAAATCATTAATAATAAAAAAACACTCCTTTTTTTAAGGAGAAACTAATAATAGCTATGGACGTATTAAAAATAGCAACAGCAGGTAGTGTAGATGATGGTAAAAGTACCTTGATAGGTCGTTTACTGTATGATACCAAGTCATTAACTACCGATAAGTTAGAAGCAATAGAAACCAGAAGTAAAGCCAACGGATTTGATTATTTAGATTTTTCTTTGGCCACTGATGGATTGGTCGCTGAGCGAGAACAAGGTATTACAATTGATGTAGCTCATATTTATTTTTCAACCAAAACAAAGAGTTATATCATTGCTGATACTCCAGGTCATATAGAGTATACCCGTAATATGGTTACAGGAGCATCTACCTCTCAAGCTTCAATTATTTTGGTAGACGCTCGTAAAGGAGTGATTGAGCAAACATATCGTCACTTTTTTATCAATAATTTGCTTAGAGTAAAAGATGTTATAGTTGCGGTAAATAAGATGGATTTAGTAGATTTCTCACAAGAGAAATATGAGGCTATCAAGTCAGATTTTGAGACATTGATTGGTAAAAGTGATTATAAAGAGCAAAATATAACTTTTATTCCAGTGAGTGCATTGCAAGGCGATAATGTGGTAGATACGTCAGAAAACACACCGTGGTATACAGGTCAGACTTTGCTAGAGCATTTAGAAGAATTAGATGCTCAAGATGTATATGAGAAAGCACAAGTACGTTTTCCTGTTCAGACAGTAATTCGTCCAAAGAAAGATGAGTTTCATGATTTCAGAGGATACGCAGGTAAACTATATGGTGGTGACCTTTCAGTAGGAGATGAGGTAACGATCTTACCTTCTTTAACAACTTCTAGGGTAAAAGAGATTTATTTTTTTGATAAAACATTTGATACTGCGAGTAGAGGAAGTTCATGTACAATTACACTAGAAGATGATGTCAATGTAAGTCGAGGAGACATGATTGTAAAATCATCAGAAAAGCCAAGAGTAGAAAAACAATTGACAGCTAAGGTATGTTGGATGGATAGTAAAAACCTTACTCCAGGAGCAAACTATTTTATACAAAGCGGAAGTAGTCGCGTTTTGGCAAAAATTAAAAATATAAGTGGTACTGTTGCTACAGATTTTTCTGGAGAAGATATCTCAAAAAACACATTAAGTCTTAATGAGATAGGAAAAGTGCAGATACAGTTGAGTAAGCCGTTAGCTATTGATTCTTATAGTAAGAATAAAGCCTCTGGGTCATTTATATTAATAGATTCTCAAACTAATAATACTGCTGGAGTAGGATTTATAGAGTAAAATAAAAAGATCTTTCCTGATAAAAGAAAAGAAAAAAGCAGGAATTTTTAAATCATAAAACCATCACACAAAAGTCATAACTATGCCCTTTTTTGAGGGTGGAAATACGAAAAAAAGATGCAAAGTTTTAGAACTGAAATAGAAAATCCGATTGTTGAAAAAGATATTATAGAATTAGCCAATAAAATTGAGCAATTCCATAACGGTAAGGTTGATGAAGAAAAATTTCGTAGCCTTCGTTTAGCAAGAGGAGTTTATGGTCAGCGTCAAGAAGGCGTACAGATGATTCGTATAAAATTACCATATGGTAAAGTATTAAGTAATCAGCTGAGACGTATTTGTGAAGTATCAGATGAATACTCAAGAGGGCGATTACATATTACAACACGTCAAGATATACAGATTCATTATGTAGATTTAAACAGAACCCCTGAGTTATGGGCAGAGTTAGAAAGAGACCAGGTAACCCTGAGAGAAGCTTGTGGCAATACAGTTCGTAATGTAACTGCATCAGAAACGGCAGGAATTGATCCCAATGAACCTTTTGATGTATCACCATACGCAGACGCATTGTTTCGTGCCTTTTTAAGAAATCCAATCTGTCAGGAGATGGGACGTAAATTCAAGGTATCTTTTTCAGGAACAGATGAAGATACAGGCTTATCCTATATGCATGATTTAGGCTTTATAGCCAAAATCCAGAATGGAGAAAGAGGGTTTAAGGTGATGTTAGGAGGTGGATTAGGTTCGCAACCAAGACATGCAGATGTACTATATGGCTTTTTGCCATCAGATAAAATGATTCCTTTAATGGAAGGAGTGCTGAGGATATTTGATCGTCATGGAGAAAGAAAGAGTAGAGCCAAAGCAAGAATGAAATTCTTGATCAAAGATATAGGTCTAGAGGCGTTCAAAGAATTATTAGAAGCAGAGCAAAGCGCTATAGTAAATAAATCGGTACCAATAGATATAGATTCATACAAAGAATCAATCCCTGTTCAGGTAGAAGTTCCTGAAGTAGAGATTACAGATCAGGAAACTTTTAATCTTTGGAAAACTAGCAATGTGATCCCTCAAAAACAAGAAGGGTATGTGGCTATAGGGATAAAAGTATTGTTGGGAGATTTTTATACAGATAAGGCTAGATTATTAGCAGATTTAGTAGAAAAATATGCAGCAGGTGAACTTAGATTGTCCTTGCGTCAAAATATATTGATACCCTTTGTAAAAGAAGAATTAGTACCATTTTTCTATCAAGAATTAAAAAAGTTATGCTTTGTAGAAGCAGGATATAATAAAGCAATAGATATTACAGCTTGTCCAGGTACAGATACATGTAATCTTGGAATAGCTAGTAGTACCGGTATTGCAGAAGAATTAGAACGAGTAATTAAAACTGAATACCCTCAATACTTGAAAAAAGAGGATATGGTGATCAAAATCAGTGGTTGTATGAACTCATGTGGGCAGCATACAATGGCTAACATAGGTTTTCAGGGAATGTCCATACGTACCAAAGATAAATTGGTAGCACCAGCCTTGCAAGTGTTATTAGGAGGAGGAAATCTAGGAGATGGAAAAGGTCGTTTTGCAGACAAAGTAGTAAAAATACCAAGTAGAAGAGGGCCAGAAGCCCTACGTAGAATCCTTAATGATTTTGAAGCCAATGCAGCAGGTAAAACCTTTGTAGAGTATTATGAAGGAAAAGGAGAAAAATATTTTTATGAATTTCTTACCGATTTATCAAGTGTAGATAACCTTACACAACAAGACTTTATAGATTGGGGTAATGAAGA
The DNA here is from genome assembly GCF_002924285.1 of Aquimarina sp. I32.4. Lineage (NCBI taxonomy): Bacteria > Pseudomonadati > Bacteroidota > Flavobacteriia > Flavobacteriales > Flavobacteriaceae > Aquimarina > Aquimarina sp. I32.4. The sequence goes on from NZ_PGUB01000063.1 coordinate 15,589, forward strand.
AGAGTATGTAAAAGCAATAGGAGTAGGAGAATGTGCAGGTGTGGTTATAGACTTAATAGCAACATTGTTTTTAGAAAGTGAAGAGAAAATAGAAAATGCTAAAATTTCTTTTGAAAATGAAGTGTACTCTGATGCTGCCTATCATGCATATAGCTCTTTAGTGAATTCTGCCAAAGCAATGCTATTAGCAGAAAAGAAAAAGACAAATAGCCATGCAGCGATCATAAAACAATTTGATGAGCAGTTCGTAGAAAGCGAAAAAATAAACCTTGAAGGAACATTTGCAGATTTAATATATCAAATTCAAAAAAATACTCCGACCAGAGATTTTGCATTAGATTATATTAAAAAAGCAGAATTGTTTTTGCTACAAGTACAAGAATTTAGAGCAATTGAAGTAGAAAAAGCATAAACAGTAATTAGTGATAGCACTCCTTTTGATAGAGTGTTTTAATTAGACAAAAAATGAGTAATAAAACACCAAAACTTACAGTAGTAGGAGCAGGTCCTGGAGATCCAGGTTTGATCACTGTTAAGGCAGTCAGAGTATTAGAGTCTGCAGATGTGGTGTTGTATGATGCACTCATTAATACAACTTTATTAGAGTATGCTCGCAGAGCCGAAAAAATTTTTGTAGGAAAAAGAAAAGGATGTTATGCGTATCATCAAGATCAAATTAATGAGTTAATCGTAAGCAGAGCCAAAAGTCATGGACATGTTGTAAGGTTAAAAGGAGGAGATCCATTTATCTTTGGTCGAGGAGCAGAAGAAATTGATTATGCTCACCCGTTTGGAATAGAGACAAATATGATTCCTGGAATATCATCTGCAATGGCAGTGCCTGCTTACCAAGGAATCCCTTTAACCAAAAGAGGGTTTTCAGAAAGTTTTTGGGTAATTACTGGAACAACAAAAGCCCATGAATTATCGCAGGATATATACCAAGCTGCAAAATCAAATGCAACTGTGGTAATTTTAATGGGAATGGGTAAGTTGAATGAAATAGTTAGTATCTTTGAAAAAGAAAACAAACAAGATGTTCCTGTAGCGATTATTCAAAATGGAACTACCAAAAATGAACAATTTGGATTTGGTACAATACATACTATTGAGCAAGTAGTTGTAGAGAAAAAATTATCTTCCCCAGCTATTATAGTAATAGGAGAAGTAGTGAACCAAAGTGTAATGCTAGCTTCGATTTATAATGAAGTAAGACAAGAAATCGCATCTTAACAGCAGAAGTGATGAATGAAGAAGGAAGAAATAATTTATATCCTGTTTTTTTTAAAACAGAGAACCTAGAAACTTTGATTATAGGGGGAGGAAATGTAGCAGAAGAAAAGCTAACGTTCTTATTAAAATCAAGTCCCGATTCCAGAGTGACGATGGTATCGCCAATGTATAGAGAAGCTACCGAGGCATTGGCTCAAAAATTTGGGATAGAAATGATAAAAAAAAGATATCACAAACGTTTTCTAGAAGGAAAACATATTGTGATAGCGACTACAGATATTCCTGAAGTCAATTTGCAGGTATATCAAGACTGTAGAGAGCAAAGTAAATTGGTTAACGTAGCGGATAATCCACCATATTGTGATTTTTATATGGGAGGAATTGTAACCAAAGGCAATGTAAAAGTGGCAATTTCTACTAATGGAAAATCGCCAACTACAGCCAAGCGTTTACGTCAATTTTTTGAAGAAGTAATTCCTGAAAATATTGATGACCTAGTTAACAATTTAAACGAATATAGAAAAACAATAAAAGGTGATTTCGAAGAAAAAGTAGAAACACTAAATGAATTTACTAAAGGATTAATAGGAAAAAAAGAAGTTGAAAAATGATTAAGACTGATATTTTAATAATCGGAGCAGGACCAACAGGATTATTCACTGTTTTTGAAGCAGGATTACTGAAACTAAAAACACACCTTATTGATGCCTTACCGCAACCAGGAGGGCAGTGTTCAGAAATATATCCCAAAAAACCAATATATGATATTCCTGGATTTCCAGAAGTACTGGCAGGAGATTTAGTAGACAACTTGATGGAGCAGATAAAACCTTTTGAACCTGGATTTACACTAGGGGAAAGAGCCGATACTATAGAAAAATTAGATGACGATACATTTGTGGTGACTACCAATAAAGGCACAAAACACAATGCGCCAGTAGTTGCAATAGCAGGTGGATTAGGTTCTTTTGAACCAAGAAAACCACCTATTCCAAATATTTTGGATTTTGAAGATAAAGGAGTAGCGTATATTATTCGTGATCCAGAGGTGTATAGAGATAAACGTGTTGTGATTGCAGGGGGAGGAGATTCAGCTTTGGATTGGTCAATATTTTTAGCAGATGTTGCAAGTGAAGTAACTTTGGTACATAGACGTAACGAATTTAGAGGAGCCTTGGATTCTGTAGAACGAGTAGCAGAACTTTCTAAATTAGGGAAAATAAATCTAATTACAGAAGCAGAAGTAAAAGAACTAAAAGGAGAAGATCATATTACTGGATTAGGGATAAAACATAAAACAGAAGGTGATATTACTGTAGATACAGATTACTTTATTCCATTATTTGGTTTATCGCCAAAACTAGGACCAATTGCAGATTGGGGATTAGAGATTGAGAAAAATGCAATCAAAGTAGATAACTCATATGATTATCAAACAAATATCCCAGGTATTTATGCGATAGGTGATGTGAATACATATCGAGGAAAACTAAAATTGATACTTTCTGGTTTTCATGAAGCAACACTTATGTGTCAAAGTGCATATCAGAGAATACATCCAGACAAAAAATATGTGATGAAATATACAACTGTTGGAGGAGTAGAAGGATTTGATGGTAGCAAGAAAGAAGCTAAAAAAGAAGTTGTAAAAGCAATCAATTAATAAGAGAAGACTTTGTTTTAGACCTCACAGGACCTGTGCCCAAAATAATTTTAGGTATATATCTTGTGAGGTCTTTGATTATAACCAATTCTCAAAATGGCATGACCAAACTCTGAATTGAATTATTTTTGGTTAAGCTAAAAAAAACGATTTTAGTAGACGGTTTCATTTTGAGAAATGGTATTATATTTGCAGTAAGAAATAGAAAGATATGTCAGATATTACTATAAAAATAAAAGATAGAGAAGGGGTAGTTCATGAAGTATTGGCCCCAACAGATATGGCTATGAATCTGATGGAAGTCTGTAAAGCATACGAATTACCAGTAGAAGGAACCTGTGGCGGTATGGCCATGTGTGCATCTTGTCAATGCTATGTATTATCTGAACATCAATTACCAGAAATGGGGCAAGATGAAGATATGATGCTAGCAGAAGCCTTTTATGTAGAAGATAATAGTAGGTTAGGATGTCAAATTCCTATTACTCCAGAATTAGATGGGTTAGAAGTAGAACTCGCGCCAGAAACATAAATAATTGTAAGCTACTCAAGGATTTTGATAGTCTCTTTTGTGGGCTTTTTTATTCTAATTGTAATTTTTTGATAGCTCCAATTTTCGTTGGTTTTATTAGCAATAATATCCATTTTTGCTCTTCCCTTAGTACCTTTTACACCTATAGTTAGAGCAACTGAATTGTTGTTGTTTGAATAGGCAACCTCACCTTCTAGCAGGCTGAGAAAATCAACAGATTTTAGTGCTCCTATTTTTTCGATGACCTGTTCATTCTTCTTAGCTTTTAATAAAGCATTTTCTACAAGATCAGGTTGCAAGTAAACAGCACCATATCTTAATGTAGCATCACCAGTCATCATAAAAAATAAAACAATACAGCTCAATATTCCTGTAGTCGGAAATACCCACTTCCAGTTTTTGCTCCACCAATTTTTATTTAAAATATCTGTACTCATAAAAGAACGCTAATTATTGTCTACTATAGACATAGTATAATAGCAGCTGTTGCAAAATTAGATACAGTGTTTTTGTTGAATGTTCAAAAAGAAAAAAATAATAATGCTAATGAAGTAATAGATTTTTTGTGAATGATTAACTTCGGGAAAGAGCGTGTTATTCCTGAAAATAAAGGGTGTTTTATCCCTGTTCTAGTATGAGTTGTTAATGTATTTTTAAATGACTTTACTAATAATAGATGTTATCACTATTTGTAGAGATGATACTAGGGGATATAAAAGTTAACACGACAAAAATTATTAACATGAAGATTAAAGCTTTTCAATTAAAATTAAACATTTTTATGTTACTCTTCATAAGTGTTTTATTACTTGTGAATTGTGAAAAAGAAGATATATATGAAAATGAAGACACACCAGAGTCTTCTATAACAGAATTACAGGAAAAACGCCTTGATTCAGTGTTAAAAGCAATTCCTGATAAAATGATCTCAAATTTAAGTGGATATTACAAAGCCAATGATGGAGGACATTATTATATAAGACATATAGGTAATAACGTATATTGGTTCGGAGAACACCCTACAGGAAATTGGGCAAATATATTCAAAGGAGAGTTGGTTGGAAATAAAATTACAGGTTACTTTTATGATCTGCCAAAAGGGAGGGTTGCAGGAAAAGGGGTATTGAAATTATCTATTCTTTACAATGGAGTAGTTCTTACCAAGGATTCTGGAAATAATTTTGGAGGTTCTCTCTGGGTTAAGACTATAAAGCCAGCAAATTTACCTGGTATACGCCCTGCTGGATTTGGAGTTAGAAATGACATTAATAATATAACAGGTAGGTGGATAGGAGATGATGGAGGGTATTATTACATCAGGCAAATTGGCAATCGGGTAGTTTGGTTTGGTGAGCGTAATTTTGTGTCAGGACAACCAACATGGTCAAATGTTGCTTACGGGAGTCGTTTTTATAGCCAATTATGGTTGGATTGGGTCGATGTGCCTAAAGGAAGCATAAATAGTAGTGGCATATTAAGAGGGAGTATTGATAGTGCAAATTATATCACAAAAGTACATTCTACAGGCGGCTTCGGAGGCTTAAGCTGGAGGAGATAATAATTAAATGATACGTAAAAGAGATTGTCTTTTATTTAGATAATCTCTTTTTTTTGTAGTAATAAATAAAATTGAGTTAATAAACTTGCATAACAAAAGGCTATGCCTTTTATTTGTAGTCAAATAACCAGTAGTAACTGTTAAGTTCATAAACTTATTTTTAATGTTATCAAGAAAGGTGGAGGGATTAGACCCTGTGAAACCTTAGCAACCCTTTATCTTATAAAGAAGGTGCTACATTCTATCTCATATTTGAGAATAGATAACAAAGATATATAGTCTTACTATATTTTCCTTTTACTTTTCTTGATACATATACTTAACTCTTTAATTTAGATAAAGAACCAAAGCGCTTTTTGATATTTCCGTTTAGGCAGAAATCTGTAGCGTATGATTGTTATATGTGATATGTTAATAATTTCAATATTGATGAAAAAATTATGACGCAATTACGTCTGACCGTCAAAAAAAATAAATAGAAAAAGATGAAAGACATACAAAAAATATTAGAAGAAAGAATTCTTATTCTGGATGGAGCAATGGGAACTATGTTGCAACGCTATAAATTTACCGAAGAGGATTTTAGAGGAGAAAGGTTTAAGGATTGGTCTGTTCCTGTTCAGGGAAATAATGACTTACTAAGTATCACTCAACCAGAAGCGTTAAAAGAAGTGCATCGGCTTTATTTTGAAGCGGGAGCAGATATTGTAGAAACCAATACCTTTTCTGGTACTACAATCGCAATGGCAGATTATGAGATGGAAGAGTTGGTGTATGAACTAAATTATGAATCAGCAAAAATAGCAAAAGAAGTAGCCGATGAATTCACTGCAAAAGAACCAGGTAAACCCCGATTTGTTGCAGGGTCAATAGGGCCTACAAATAGAACAGCAAGTATGTCTCCTGATGTTAATGACCCAGGGTATAGAGCAGTAACTTTTGATGAATTAAGAATAGCGTATAAACAACAAGTCGAAGCATTAATAGATGGGGGATCTGATATTTTATTGGTAGAAACTGTTTTTGATACATTAAATGCCAAAGCAGCCCTCTTTGCTATAGAAGAAGTGAAAGAAGAAAAAAATATAGATATTCCGATAATGATAAGTGGTACGATAACAGATGCAAGTGGGAGAACACTTTCTGGTCAAACGGCAGAAGCATTTTTGATTTCTGTATCTCATATACCAATGCTTTCTGTAGGTTTTAATTGCGCATTGGGAGCAAACCAATTAACACCTCATTTAGAAGTTTTAGCTCAAAAAGCAAACTTTGGAGTATCTGCACACCCTAATGCTGGTTTGCCAAATGCATTTGGAGAATATGATGAAACACCAGAAGAAATGGCAGAACAAATCAAAGAATATTTAGAAAAAAATCTAGTCAATATTGTAGGAGGATGTTGTGGTACAACACCAGAGCATATTAAGGCAATTGCAGATTTAGCAAAAGAATATAAGCCTAGAGTTGTAGGAGTTACTGTATAAAAGATGAGTAGTAAAGAAGAAAGAAGATACTTGAAACTTTCTGGATTAGAACCCATGATTGTTTCTGAAAACACGAATTTTATAAATGTAGGGGAACGTACTAATGTTGCTGGGTCACGCAAGTTTTTACGATTGGTTAAAGAAGAAAAATTCGATGAAGCCTTAGATATCGCAAGACATCAAGTAGAAGGGGGAGCCCAAGTTATTGATATCAATATGGATGATGGCCTTATTGATGGTAAAGAAGCTATGGTGAGGTTTCTTAATCTTATTATGGCAGAACCAGATATAGCCAGAGTGCCCATAATGATCGATAGTTCTAAATGGGAGATTATTGAAGCAGGCCTGCAAGTGGTACAAGGTAAATGTGTTGTAAACTCCATAAGCCTTAAAGAAGGGGAAGAAGAATTTATAGCACATGCCAAGGCGATAAAACGTTATGGAGCAGCAGTGATTGTTATGGCTTTTGATGATGTAGGTCAGGCTGATAATTATGAGCGTCGTATAGAAATCTCAAAACGATCCTATGATGTATTAGTCAATCAAGTAAAATTTCCTCCAGAAGATATCATCTTTGATCTTAATATTTTTCCTGTTGCCACAGGGATGGAAGAACATCGTAAAAATGCAATAGATTTTATAGAAGCAACCAGATGGGTTAAAGAAAACCTGCCTCATTGTAGTGTAAGTGGTGGCGTAAGTAATGTTTCTTTTTCGTTTAGAGGAAATAATACAGTGCGAGAAGCAATGCATTCTGTTTTTCTATATTATGCTATCAAAGCAGGGATGAATATGGGGATTGTAAATCCTGCAATGCTAGAGGTGTATGATGATATTCCTAAAGATCTTTTAGAACATGTAGAAGATGTGATTCTAGATAGAAGAGATGATGCCACAGAACGGCTACTAGATTTTGCAGAAACAGTAAAAGGAGTAAAAAAAGAGCAGACAGTAGATCTCTCATGGCGAGAAGAACCCTTGCAAAATAGAATAACAAGAGCACTAGTTAAAGGGATTGATCAATATATTGTTGAAGATGTAGAAGAAGCAAGACAGCATGTAGATAAGACTATAGGGGTCATAGAAGGTAATTTGATGACAGGGATGGATGTAGTAGGAGATCTTTTTGGATCTGGAAAGATGTTTTTACCTCAGGTAGTAAAATCTGCTAGGGTTATGAAAAAAGCTGTAGCATACCTATTACCGTTTATTGAGGAAGAAAAAAAGAATAACCCAGAGGGATCCTTATCTACAGAAAGTAATTCTAATGGGCGTATTTTAATGGCGACAGTAAAAGGAGATGTTCATGATATAGGAAAAAATATAGTTTCAGTAGTATTAGGTTGTAATAACTATGAGATTGTTGATCTTGGAGTAATGGTGCCTCCAGAAAAAATAATTCAAACAGCAATTGACGAAAAAGTAGATATTATAGGGCTTAGTGGTTTGATAACCCCATCATTGGATGAGATGGTGTATTTGGCAAAAGAAATGGAACGTAAGAACTTTGATGTTCCACTGTTGATAGGAGGAGCAACAACATCAAAAGCACATACGGCTGTCAAAATTGATCCGCAATATAAAAACGCAGTTGTACATGTCAATGATGCTTCAAGAGCAGTAACCGTAGTAGGTGATTTGTTGAATAAAAGAAGTAACCAAAAATATGTAGGAGATCTAAAAGAGAACTATAGTAAGTTTAGAGAAGGATTCCTAAAAAGAACAAAGAGAAAAGAGTACTTAACTATAGAAGAAGCCAGAAAAAATAAATATAGTATAGATTGGCAGACTTCAAGAATAATAAACCCAAGTACTTTAGGGGTTCAGGTAATAGAGGAATTTGACCTACAAAAATTAGAGCCATATATTGATTGGAGTCCATTTTTTAGATCATGGGATTTACATGGTAAATACCCCGCAATCCTTACAGACAAAGTAGTAGGAGAACAAGCTACATCTCTTTATAAAGATGCTAGAGAGCTATTGCAAAAAGTATTTGATGAAAAATTATTAGGAGCAAAGGCAATATATGGCTTATTTGAGGCAAATACGATAAATGATGATGATATAGAAGTGATTTCTGAAGAAGGTGATTTTACATTTAGAACACTGCGTCAGCAATTAAAAAAACATGCAGGAAAGCCTAATTTTGCATTAGCAGATTTTGTAGCTCCCAAAGAGAGTGGAATTCAGGATTATATAGGTTGTTTTTGCGTAACAACAGGATTTGGGACTAGAGAATTGGCAGAAGCTTTCGAGGCAGATCATGATGATTATAACTCTATTATGATCAAAGCATTAGCAGATCGATTAGCAGAAGCTTTTGCAGAATATTTGCATAAAAAAGTAAGAATAGAAGATTGGGGATATGCTAGAGGAGAAACTTTGAGTAATGATGAATTGATAAAAGAAGAATATAAAGGAATTCGACCTGCTCCAGGATATCCAGCTTGCCCAGACCACCTAGAGAAAATAACTATTTGGGAATTACTGCAAGTAAAAGAGAACATAGGAGTTGAGCTTACAGAAAGTCTGGCGATGTGGCCTGCAGCTTCAGTGTCTGGATATTATTTTGGGAACCCAGAAGCAAGATATTTTGGATTAGGAAAGATGAAAGAAGATCAAGTAAAAGATTTTTCAGAAAGAAAAAATATAGACTTTGAGTATGCCAAAAAATGGTTGAACCCTAATATTTTAGAATAAAGATAAATTATGATGGACCCTAAAGAAAGTGTAATACAATATAATGAGATTTTTGTTGGAGACCCTTGGTTTGGAGACTCTATCATGAAATCACTTGAGCATATACCTGTAGGATTTTGGGATAAAAAGCCAGAAAAAGCTTCACATTCTATCTCAGAATTGGTATACCATATTATAGGTTGGAGAAATTTTGTTATTGAAAAATTAAAAGGAAATAAAGAATTTACCATTGAGCTAAACTCTGAAAACGATTGGAGAAAAAATGTCGTAGTGCAAACCGAAATGCAGAAAGAAGATACGATAAATGAACTTAGCAAAACTCAGAATATGATTAGTAAACTACTTTTGGAAATACCAGAATCAAAAATGAATGAAAAAGTAGCTGGAGGCGAGTATACAAACAAATATATGATTCGAGGAGTGTTACAACACGATGTATATCACTTAGGGCAAATAAATATGATATATAGTCAATTGAAATAGTGAAAAAGCTAAATAAAGAAGGTTTCAAAATTAGAGCTAGATCCAAGAGAAGTTTTTAGGAGACTCTGAAGCTATATAAAATACCAATTAAGAATTATAAATGAGATGAAAGTAGTAGACCATATAAAAAAAGCAAAAGGCAAAACCTTATTCTCTTTTGAATTAATACCACCACAAAAAGGAAGAAGTATACAAGAATTGTATAATAATATTGATCCATTGATGGAGTTTGATCCTCCTTTTATTGATGTAACTACTTCTAGAGAAGAATTTATATATATTGATAGAGAGGGATTATTAGATAAAAAACTGACTAGAATGCGTCCTGGTACAGTAGGTATTTGCGCATCTATTACTCATAAATATGACGTAGATACAATTCCTCATGTATTATGTGGGGGGTTTACAAAAGAAGAAACAGAATATTTATTGGTGGATTGTCATTATTTGGGAATCGATAATATAATGGCATTGCGAGGAGATGCTATGAAGGAAGAAAAATATTTTACGCCAACAAAAGGAGGGCACTCTTATGCCAATGAATTGGTAGAGCAGATTGTAAATATGAATAAAGGTCAATTTCTACATGAAGTTATTGAAACTGATAATAAATCTGACTTTTGTATAGGAGTTGCAGCATATCCTGAAAAACATCTGGAAGCACCCTCTATGGACGCTGATATCAGAAGGCTCAAAGATAAAGTAGAAGCAGGGGCAGATTATGTGGTTACCCAAATGTTTTTTGATAACCAACGATACTTTGATTTTGTAGAAAAAGCTAGAAATGCAGGAATCAAAGTGCCAATAATCCCTGGAATAAAGCCAGTAGCAGTAAAAAGGCATTTGCAATTGTTGCCTCAAGTATTCAGGTTAGATATGCCTGATGCATTGGTAAGAGAAGTAGAAAAATGTAAAACAAATAGTGAGGTGAGGCAAGTAGGGGTAGAATTTGCAATACAACAATCTAAAGAATTAATGGAATATGGAGTTCCAGTATTACATTATTATTCTATGGGAAAATCAGATAACATAAAAAAAATAGCTTCTGCTATTTTTTAAAATGAAAGTATTGATATAGGGGTGATTTAAGCTTTTTTTAATTCGCTATAAAAAATCTTTTATACTCAAGCTTTACCTTTTTCTTACCTTGTAATACTACTATGAAGTAAGAAAAGAACTTCAATTAATCAAAAAAACAACGAATAATAACCGATCCTCATATGAGGATCGGTTATTATTTTAATTATTACTTTTGCCGAATGATAAAACGGATCTGTTTATTTATTTGTATTCTTCATTTTTATAGCTATGCTCAGACTGAATTGAAGAGGAATTATACATTAGATGTTCATAATTTTTATGGAACCATCCTTAAGCACAATCCAGATATCTCACATTTGATTACAGGCCATCCCTCTGGTGTAATTTTTTCTTTTCAACGAGAAACATTTGGATCAGAAGATTGGGAGCGATTATATAATTATCCTGATTATGGAGCTTCCTTTATATATCAAGATATGGATAATGAGTATTTGGGCGAACATTTAGGGCTGTTTGTACATTATAATTTTTATTTCCTAAAACGCTATTTGCAACTTCGAATAGGACAAGGAATAGGATACAGTACGAATCCATATGATGAGGATGAGAATTTTAGAAATATTGCACATGGATCTCACTTGTCGAGCGCAACATATTTATTGCTTAATGCAAAAAAGAAAAACATTATAAAAGGGCTTGGTCTACAAGCAGGTCTAGGAGTAATTCATTATTCAAATGGAAACTCAAAAGCTCCAAACAAAAGCACCAACACATTGTTTCTTAATGCAGGACTTACATATGCATTAGATACAGATACACCCGAGTACATAGAAAAACAAGAAGGAGACCTTAAAGGAGCAGAGCCCGTTGGTTATGGATTTGTATTTAGAAGCGGTGTTAATGAGAGCGATGTGGTAGGGTCAGGGCGTTTTCCTTTTTATACGCTTGCCGCTTATGCAGATAAGAGATTAAATAAAAAAAGTGTTATACAATTAGGAGCAGAAATCTTTTTTTCTAAAGCCTTAGAGCGCTATATAGATTTTAGAGCAGTAGGAGGGTTTAATGATGGAACTACAGGAGAAGAAGACTCCAAGCGAGTAGGGGTATTTCTTGGTCATGAGTTGAGAGTAAATAGAATCTCTGTATTAACACAATTTGGGTACTACGCGTATTATCCTTATGATTTTGAAGGACAAACATATTTGCGAGCTGGAGTTCAATATTATATTACCAAAAATATATTTGGCTCGTTGACTGTGAGATCCCATGCTGCCAAAGCTGAAGCTATGGAGTTTTCTGTGGGATATAGATTATAAAAAATAATAGGAGTAATTTTTCAAAACCTTTTTTAAAAAGAGATAGTGGTGAGATTTATAGGGATACTAGTAGTGTTGTTTTTACTTGGGTGTGATTCTGAGAATGCTTCAGATTGTTTTCAGCGAACAGGTACTATTGTAAGACAAGAAATGGAAGTCTCAGACTTTACAAGGATTTTGGTGAATCCAAATATAGAAGTAATAATCAAACAAGGAGACAGTACCTCAGTAATTATTGAAACTGGAGACAACTTATTAAACGAAGTCTCTGTAGTAGTGCAAGAAGGTCGTCTTATATTGAGTAATACAAATGAATGTGGTTTTTTTAGAAGTTTTAATCAAACCAAGATGTATATTACCGCTCCACATATAACCGAAATAAGAAGCGGTACGCAGTTTGATATTTCATCAGAAGGGGTGTTAGCGTATCCATCATTAAGATTGTTGTCTGAAGATTTCGGGGAGAATACAGAAACAACTACAGGAACTTTTACTTTAATGGTTGATGCAGAGAATATAGATGTGGTGGGAAATAATATAGCTTCCTTTTCTATCAAAGGGCAAGTACAATCATTATCTGTTAATTTCGCTTCAGGAACAGGAAGGTTTGAAGGGGCTGACCTCGTGGCTCAACATGTTCATGTTAATCATAGAGGAACAAATAAAATTATTATAAATCCTCAGCAGTCTATCAAAGGACAAATACGAAGTACAGGAGATGTGATTGCTATTACAAAGCCTCCTGTTGTTGAGGTAAAAGAGTTTTTTATAGGAAAACTCATATTTCAATAACTGTAGTATGCCCTTATAATGTGTAAATACATTATATGAATTTTTAAATAGCCTTTCTTTTTTTAAGGCTCTAGTTTATAATTGCGTTGATATTAGTTTTTGATATTGTGCTTCGATATTTCTGTAATTCTTTATAGCGTTAACATCTAGGACAGTTTTTTGTACAAATAGCAGCGCCTTATCCTTATTGTTTTTGAGTTGCTCTTTGAGTTTAAACCAATTTAGGTACTGCTGCAGGTATTTAGTGGCTACACCCCAAAAAGCATTATCAATCCATTTTTTTATTCTATTGTGGGTAGAATTGACATGTTGTATATGGTATATTTTGTCTTTTACCCGTTGTTTTATAATTCCTTTGAGTGGATGATGTTCTATGTTTTGGTCTTTAGCAAAGCCTTTATAGCTCACATGAGCATCACTGCAAAGAATCGTCTGGCTTGTATTAATGCGATCTCCAATAGCCTTTTGTATATCACTTTTCTTGATACGCCCCATAGTTGCAACTGTCAAATCCAAACCTGAT
>NZ_PGUB01000064.1:0-28827 GCF_002924285.1 Aquimarina sp. I32.4
AGAGAAGTGGGTCTCTGATATTACCTATATCAAAGTGGCAGGTCAATGGAACTACTTGACTATAATTATGGATCTAGCAGATAGAAAAATACTGGCATGGACATTAAGTGAAGATATGACTACAGAAAACACCATCTACAAAACTTGGATAAAAGCTAAAAATAGAAGGCAAATTACTGAAAATCATATATTTCACTCTGATAGAGGTGTGCAATATGCTTCACGTAAAATGAAGCTGATTTTTAATAAAAATAGTACCATCAAACAAAGTATGAGTAGAAAAGCAAACTGTTGGGATAATGCAGTAGCAGAATCGTTGTTTAAAACCATTAAATACGAATGTACCAATAGATATAAATTCAAAAATTATCTTCAGGCATACTCTAAGATAGAAAACTATATCCAGTGGTACAATACACAAAGATTACATTCTTCTTTAGGATATAAAACTCCTCTAGAAGTAGAAATACAATATTGGAAAAATAATAAAAAAGTGGCTTGAGAAAATAGTCCCAAATTTATTAGGTAGTCCACTTTCTTGGATATACTTTTCTTAGAATCTGGATATTCAGCTCTATATTTCCTATGCCAATATTTCATAACCCCATAAGTGATGCCTTGTTTTTCACCATAGTCTCTTAAACTTAGACTACTCTTTTTCCATTTCCTTAGAATAGTATACATTTCCTGTTTTCTATTTGTGTCTTCTTTTTGCATAGCACAAAACTAAAACCTAAAAAGAAACCAAACAATATGTGGTTTGCCGAACGCTTACGTTAATTTAGTATAATAGAGTGATGATTTTAAAGAAAAACCATCCCGAATCAACGAGATGGCTTCTTTTATTTTCAACAAGTTGTAGGGTTTCTACGAGTTTGTTGAGTTTTTATCTATAACAAATTTGCTATTACATCATTCCAGGCATACCTCCGCCCATTGGTGGCATTCCACCTCCTGCAGGAGCATCTTCTTTGATGTCTATTAATGCACATTCTGTAGTAAGGATCATGCCAGATACAGACGCAGCATTTTCAAGAGCTATACGTGTTACTTTTTTAGGGTCAATAATACCAGCCTTAAGCATGTCTACATACGCTTCTGATTTTGCATCATAACCAAAGTCATTTTTACCTTCTAATACCTTAGAGATAACTACAGAACCTTCTCCTCCTGCATTTTCAACGATTGTTCTCAATGGAGCTTCGATAGCACGATTTACTATTTGTACACCAGTAGCTTCATCTGCATTCTCAGTACTTACTTTGTCTAGAATAGCTTTAGCTCTTACTAGAGCAACACCACCACCAGCAACAATACCTTCTTCTACTGCAGCGCGAGTAGCATGTAGTGCATCGTCTACACGATCTTTCTTTTCTTTCATCTCTACTTCAGATGCCGCACCTACATATAATACAGCAACACCACCAGCTAGTTTAGCCAAACGTTCCTGTAATTTTTCTTTGTCATAATCAGAAGTTGTTGTCTCAATTTGAGCTTTGATCTGATTTACTCTGTTTTTGATTAATTCTTCTTTACCAGCACCATTTACTACAGTAGTGTTGTCTTTGTCGATAGCTACTTTCTCTGCAGTACCTAGGTGTTCGATTGTTGTGTTTTCTAAAGTAAAACCGCGTTCTTCAGAAATTACAGTACCACCTGTAAGGATTGCGATATCTTCTAACATTGCTTTACGTCTGTCTCCAAAACCAGGAGCTTTTACAGCAGCAATTTTAAGAGCACCACGCAATTTATTTACAACAAGTGTAGCTAGTGCTTCACCATCTACATCTTCTGCAATAATTAAAAGAGGTTTTCCTGTTTGAGCTACGGGCTCAAGAACAGGAAGAAGATCTTTCATGGCAGAAATCTTTTTATCATATAATAAGATATATGGTGTTTCAAGATCCGCTGTCATTTTTTCGCTATCTGTAACAAAATAAGGAGATAGATATCCTCTATCAAACTGCATTCCTTCTACAACATCTACGTAAGTATCAGTCCCTTTAGCTTCTTCAACGGTAATAACTCCTTCTTTTCCAACTTTTTCAAAAGCTTGAGCAATAAGGTCACCGATAGTTTTGTCATTATTTGCAGAGATAGCAGCTACTTGTTGTATTTTGTCTGAAGAGCTACCTACTTCTTTAGTTTGTTTTTCTAAGTCAGTTGTAATAGCCTTAACAGCCTTGTCAATACCACGCTTAAGATCCATAGGATTTGCACCAGCAGCTACATTTTTAAGCCCTTCTTTTACGATTGCTTGAGCTAGTACAGTTGCTGTAGTAGTACCGTCTCCCGCTAAGTCATTAGTTTTTGAAGCTACTTCCTTTACCATTTGTGCTCCCATATTCTCAAGAGCATCTTCTAGTTCTACTTCTTTAGCAACAGAAACTCCATCTTTAGTCACAGTAGGAGCTCCAAAAGATTTACTGATAATTACATTACGACCTTTAGGACCTAATGTTACTTTTACTGCATTGGCTAATGCATCTACACCACGTTTGATACCGTCGCGTGCTTCTATATCAAATTTTATGTCTTTTGCCATAATATTTTATTTATTTTGAAAATTGTATAAATCCTGAAATACTATTCTTTTGGATTTTGGATTTGTGTTTTTTGTATAGGTATTCTTTTATACGATAGCAAGGATATCATCCTCACGCATTATTAGATAGTCTTTTCCATCTAATTTTAATTCTGTTCCTGAATATTTTCCGTAAAGTACTGTGTCGCCAACTTTGACAGTCATATCATGGTCTTTTTTACCGCTACCTACAGCAGCTACTTTACCTTTTTGTTGTTTTTCTTGAGCAGAATCAGGAATGAATAATCCTGATGCTGTTTGTGTCTCGGCAGGAAGTGGCTCGACAACCACGCGGTCTGAAAGAGGTTTAATATTTACTCCCATTATATTAGTTTTTATTATTAAAATTAAAATGAAATATTCGAATGCTAGTATTTCAGAAATTATGCCAGTAGAGTGATACTGACAAATTGAAACAAAAAATGCCGACTAGTATGACAAGTCGACATTTTTGTAATTGTTTTTTTAAAAAGATGTTACTCTTTGTCATCATTGTTGGTTGCAGGAGGCGTTACAGGAGTTTCTACCTGAATGTCTTCTGTGTTTACTTTAGATTCTTGAGTAGCCTCTCCACCCATTAAATCAATGTTGGATAATAAGATTAATACTAATAATAGTGTTGCTAGAGTCCAGGTACTTTTATCCAAAAAGTCTGTAGTCTTTTTTACACCACCTAGTTGCTGTGTTCCACCGCCACCAAAAGAAGAAGATAATCCTCCACCTTTTGGATTTTGTACCATAATTACTATTACTAGTAAAAAAGCTACAATCACGATTAATACTAAAAAGATTGAAAACGTTGTCATTATATTGTTATTTATTTTCTTGTAATTTCTTTATTGATCGAATTTGGTCTGCAAAGAAACCACTTTTTTCGGGATTTTTCAAAATTAATATATTGTATGCTTGAATTGCTTTTTTGTAATTTTTTTGTGCAAGGTATACTCGAGCCAAAGTTTCTGTCATTAATTCATCTGTAGAAACTACATTTTCTTTAGCAAGATTACGGGCAGGAGTGTTTTTTGCAGCAGGTTGTATTTTGGGATTATTAATGATAAACTCATCAATCAAATTAAATTTATCTTTTTGATCTAGTGATTTTTCTGATTCTATCTCCTTTGTTTCATGAGCTGGAGATGAGACTTCTTGATCAGTATCTCTATCTACTGGAGTCAAAGAAGTTAGTTTTAACCATTCTGCAAAAGAATGTGTTTCTTTTTTGTTGAAATCTAGAGGTTTATCAATTTGTAATCCCTCTTTTAGAATCTCGTTTTCATCTTCTGTTGTAAGAATGTGTTTTTTTTCTGGAGTAATAGAATTGGTGGATGCTGCAATTTCTATTTGTTTTGAGGCGCTATTTTCTTTTCTTACAGAGAATAAAGCGGGATCCAGAACATCTTCTGCTTCTTTTATTTTCATTCGTATAGCATCATCCATAGCTATTCTGGGTAATGCTTTAATCTCCTCAGGTTCAATAACAGTTATTTCAGAATTTTGCTTCTTTTCTGTTTCCTGAGAGTCTGTGTTTTTGTCAAAAAGATCAGAAGTGATAAAGTCAAATAGAATACTACGATCTGTTGTATATGCTGCGGTAACTTTTAATTCTTGATTATATCTGAAACTTTCTTGATTCTTTAATGATTTTAACCATAAAGAGCGCGCTGATTGAAAATAAGGAAATGTTCTGACAATTTTTTCCAGAGAATTTGTTTGCTCTTTATCTAATTGAGCAGGATTTTGAAGCAGATATGAAAGTTCTTTAATGTTCAAAAATTAGTGTCTTAATTTAATTATTAATAAAAAGTTTTTACCATCGCGCTAAGGTAGCATTAAACATATCTTGGCTAATTCTATCAAAAATCACTTCCATTGCCTGATCTCTTACATTACTTTCTGATTCAGACGCTGGATAATCAAAGAAAAAAGAAAATCGTTGCTCTAGATCTTGAGAAGGGTCTTTTGTGTCATAAAACCTCATATTTACAGCGATAGTTAATCGATTTTGTGCAGCAGTTATATCTGATGTAGCTGTGTTGGGGGAAACATAATCTTGTACAATTTCACCTTCATAAACAATATCGCCACTAGAAGTGGTTAGGCTAAGGTTGGTCTGATTAAGGATCAGATCTTGTAGTTTGTTGGTGGAAAATTGATCAACCCCTGGGAAAATTCGTGGGGATTGATTTTGAAAAAAATTAACCTGAAATGTTTTTGTGTCAGCAGAAATATTAGTTCCTGTAAACGAGTATGCACCGCATCCTTGAATTAGGATTAATGCAACTAATGCTATTGAGAGATATTGTAGTTTCTTCATTAATATTATAAATCGTATTGTTTTATTTTTCGATATAAGGTACGTTCACTGATGCCTAATTCCTCTGCGGCAGCCTTACGTTTACCTCTATGTCGTTCTAGTGATTTTTTGATCAATTCTAGTTCTTTGTCATGTAAGGATAAAGTCTCTTCTTCTTCAATCTCTTCGGCAAAATGATATTTATCTTCCTCTGGGGGTCTAATGGTAATTTGAGGAGATATCTCTAATACTTCAGAAGTTGATGGTCGGGTTGTAGTTTCTTCAGTTTGTATTTCTTCTTCCTTTTTTTGATAAATTTTTTGTATCAACCCTTCGTTGTCTTTTTGCACTTGTTGGGTATTGCCACTTTGCATTAATTCCATAGTAAGTTTCTTGAGGTCATTAAGATCGCTTTTCATATCAAAAAGAACTTTGTACAAAATTTCTCTTTCATTACTAAAATCACTTTCTTTTTTATCTTTAGAAATTATAGCAGGTAAATTGCTTCCTATGTTCGGTAAATATCCATGTAGAGCAGATGCCGTTATTGCCCTGTTTTGTTCAAGGACTGAAATTTGTTCTGCAATGTTACGTAATTGTCTAATATTACCACTCCAATGATATTTTTCTAATAATAAAACAGCATCATTGTCCAGACGAATAGTTGGCATCTTGTATTTTGTAGCAAAGTCAGAAGCAAACTTCCTGAATAATAAATGAATATCTTCTTTTCTGTCTCTAAGCGGTGGTAGAAGGATTTCTACGGTACTGAGGCGATAATAGAGGTCTTCTCTGAATTTTCCTTTTTTGATAGCCTCAAACATATTGACATTTGTAGCAGCTACAATACGAACATCAGTTTTTTGAACTTTTGAGGATCCTACTTTGATAAATTCACCATTTTCTAATACTCTAAGTAATCTAACTTGGGTGGTGAGGGGTAATTCTCCTACTTCATCTAGAAAAATAGTACCACCACTAGCAACTTCAAAATAACCATTTCTAGTTTGAGTAGCTCCTGTAAAAGCTCCTTTTTCATGACCAAAAAGTTCACTGTCTATGGTTCCTTCTGGGATTGCACCACAGTTTACAGCGATATACTTACCGTGTTTGCGATGAGATAATGAGTGTATGATTTTAGGAATACTTTCTTTACCAACACCACTTTCTCCGGTTACTAGAACTGAAATGTCTGTAGGTGCAACCTGAATTGTTTTTTCTACAGCACGGTTTAGTTTGGGGTCGTTCCCTATAATTCCGAATCGTTGTTTTATGGCTTGAATTGATTCCATTTTATTTTTGTATAATAGGCTGTTGCTTGTGATTAGTTGTTGTCAGAGTATTCAATGGCTTCTCCTAATAAGGTGGCACTGGTGCATTCATCAATGCGAACCAATACAAAATCGCCTATTTTGTAATCTTTTTTAGGAAATATAGCTACAATATTTTTTGTAGTTCTTCCGCTCCAGTGTTGATCAGATTTTTTTGATTCTTTTTCAATCAAAACTTCAAAAGTTTTTCCAATATAGCTTTGGTGCCTATATGCACTATGTCTTCGTTGCGATTTTATAACCTCTGCAAGCCTTCTTTTTTTGGTGTCTTCAGGAACATCATCCTCCAGTTTACGCTCAGCAAGTGTTCCAGGTCTTTCTGAATAAGCATACATGTATCCGTGTTCGTATTTTACATACTCTAGTAACGATAAGGTGTCTTGATGGTCTTCTTCTGTTTCTGTTGGAAAACCAATAATCATATCTTGTGTTATTGAGCAATCAGGAATTATTTTCTTTATGTCATCAACTAGTTCAATGTATTCTTGGCGAGTGTGTAATCGATTCATTTCTTTAAGAATTCTATCGCTTCCACTTTGTATTGGTAAATGAATGTGTTTGCATATATTTTTGTGTTTTGCCATAATATTTATCACATCCAAGGTCATATCTTGAGGATTCGATGTAGAGAAACGAATTCGTAACTTTGGATGCTTTTCTGCTGTCATATCCAGAAGTTTAGCAAAGTCTACAGCGGTTGCTTTTTGAAAATCGCTAGCTTTTTGAAAATCTTTTTTCAGTCCTCCACCATACCATAAATAACTATCTACATTTTGACCTAATAAAGTAATTTCTTTAAAATCACGAGAGACCAAATCATCTACTTCTTTGAGGATGCTTTGAGGGTCTCTGCTACGCTCTCTACCTCTGGTAAAAGGAACAACGCAAAAGGTGCACATATTGTCACAACCACGAGTAATAGAGACAAATGCAGACACACCATTACTTTGTAATCTTACAGGAGCAATGTCTCCATAAGTTTCTTCTTTTGAGAGGATAACATTAACCGCATTTCGTCCTGAATCTACTTTTTCGATTAGATTAGGGAGGTCTTTGTATGCATCGGGACCAACAACTAAATCTACTATTTTTTCTTCTTCAAGAAACTTGCTTTTTAATCGTTCGGCCATACATCCCAATACCCCTACTTTCATTTTGGGATTGATTCTTTTTACAGCATTATATTTTTCTAACCTTTTTCTGACTGTTTGTTCTGCTTTTTCACGAATAGAACAAGTGTTTACAAGTACTAAGTCTGCATCTTCCAGATTTTGTGTTGTATTAAACCCTTCTTTAGCAAGAATAGAAGCAACAATTTCACTGTCGCTAAAATTCATCTGGCAACCATAGCTTTCTATAAAAAGCTTTCGTTGATTTCCTTTGTTGTGGTCGAGGGCAAGTGGTTGTCCTTGTATGCTTTCGTCAATAATCTTCTCCATAAAAAATAATTCCTTCTTAATTGAGGTCAAATAGTGTGCAAAGATACTTTTTAATACGGTTTGTGACAAAGTGTCATGGGTTTAATTTGTAAAAAATATATATTTGGTCAGGTTTTTAATCCGTAAAATATATATATATGATATCAAATAGTCTCTTTGAGAGAATAGATAATAGTAAGCCGTTAGACTTTGGAGGGATTTTTAGTAAAAGTATAGAACTTTTCAAAAAAGTGTGGTTGCAAGGATTTATTCATGTGATAATACCTCTGGCTATGATGGTGGCTGTATTTGTGATTATGTATTTGGTGGTGTTTGTTGGAGGGTTTGGTATTGTTGGGTTTACAGGGATTTTTGTAGAAAACATGGATGTGGATTTTGATGATGATCTAGTAGCAGGTATCGTGGGAGTAATCTATATGGTTTTATTTTCTTTATTGATGCTGGTTATTTTGATAATTCCTGTTTCTATAACGTTTGCATTTACAGCTCACTTTTTTGTAGTGTGCAAGCAATCAGATATGGGAATGACAGAAAATATGGATTACTTTATGTTTCTAAAAGGAAGATACCTTAAGAAAACAATAACACTATCAATGATATTAATTACAATAATTGTGTTAGCGTGTT
This sequence comes from Aquimarina sp. I32.4, assembly GCF_002924285.1. Taxonomy (NCBI): domain Bacteria; kingdom Pseudomonadati; phylum Bacteroidota; class Flavobacteriia; order Flavobacteriales; family Flavobacteriaceae; genus Aquimarina; species Aquimarina sp. I32.4. Next base: position 8,275 of record NZ_PGUB01000064.1, read on the forward strand.
TGTTGTGTGTTTTTCCTGTTATTTATGTGATAGTTCCAATTCAGTTAATGGTGGTTTTGTATGCGTTTAACCCTGACATGGGGGTTTCTGATCTTGTTAAGGCAAGTTTTAAGTTAGGTAATAGGACGTGGTTGATTTCTTTTGGTTTAATTTTTATCTCTATTCTGTTGGTTCAGGTGCTAGGTTATGTGAGCTGTGGGTTAGGGTCATTTTTTATAAGTTCGTTTACGTATATACCCGTTTATTATATATATAAAGATTCTTTAGGTTTTAAAGATGGAGAATTAGAGAATGATGAAACACTGTTGTTAAAATAAAATAAAAGAGGAACCTGCTGATCAGCAGGTTTTTTTTGAACTAATTTTCTGATAAAGAATCTTGATATCAAAAAATTGATATACTTTTGTTGTCAGAAATTAAAGGACTATGGCTAAGAATTTAGTGATTGTGGAGTCGCCTGCTAAGGCCAAAACAATAGAGAAATTCCTTGGAAAAGATTATACGGTTGCATCCAGTTTTGGGCATATTGCAGATTTACCTGCAAAAGAGCTAGGAGTTGATGTTGATGGGGATTTTAAACCCAAGTATATCGTTTCCAAAGACAAAAAAGATGTTGTCAAGAAACTAAAAGATCTTGCTAAGAAGGCTGAGGTGGTATGGTTAGCTAGTGATGAGGATCGAGAGGGAGAGGCTATTGCGTGGCATTTGGCAGAGACACTTAAATTGGATAAAGAGAGGACACGGCGAATTGTTTTTCATGAGATTACTAAGAATGCTATCTTGAAAGCTATAGAGAACCCTCGTTCTATCGATTATAATTTAGTAAATGCTCAGCAAGCCAGACGTGTTTTGGATCGTTTGGTGGGGTATGAATTATCTCCTGTTTTATGGCGTAAGGTAAAAGGAGGGCTGTCTGCAGGAAGAGTGCAGTCAGTTTCAGTACGATTGATAGTAGAGCGAGAGCGAGAGATACTTGGCTTTAACCCAGAAGCATCATTTAGGATAGATGCAGAGTTTTGTAACCAAGCAGGGAAATCTTTTAAGGCAAAACTGCCTAAAAATTTTAAAACAAAAGAAGAAGCTCAAGCGTTTTTACAACAAAATATAGGAGCCTCTTTTACTGTAGGGGATCTTTCTACAAAGCCTGCAAAAAAATCGCCAGCACCACCATTTACAACATCAACCTTGCAACAGGAGGCCTCAAGAAAATTGTATTTCTCAGTGAGTAAGACGATGACTATGGCGCAACGATTGTATGAGGCTGGATTGATTACCTATATGAGAACTGATAGTGTGAATTTATCTGGGGAAGCTCAAAAAGGAGCAAAAGCAGAAATTGATTCTGCTTATGGTAATGAATATAGTAATCCAAGACAATATAAAGGAAAAACCAAAGGAGCTCAAGAAGCTCACGAAGCAATACGACCAACTGATTTTTCTAGACATACTGTAAATGTAGATTACGATCAACAACGATTATATGAGTTAATCTGGAAACGTGCTATAGCCTCGCAAATGAGTGATGCTCGATTAGAACGAACAAATGTAAAAATAGATGCTAATACACATAAGGAACAGTTTTCTGCAAGTGGAGAAGTAATAAAGTTTGAAGGATTTTTGAAGGTGTACCTTGAGGGGAATGATGATGAAGATGAAGAGCAAGAAGGGATTCTGCCAGAGATGAAGATACGAGAAAATCTATTTAGTAATTATATTACAGCAACCCAAAGATTTACAAGGCCGCCTAGTCGTTATACAGAAGCGTCATTGGTTAAGAAATTAGAAGAATTAGGGATCGGGAGACCATCTACATATGCGCCTACAATTTCAACTATTCAAAACAGGAATTATGTAGAGAAAGGAGCTAAAGAAGGAGAATTGAGAGGGTATGTTCAAATGGTTCTTTCTGGAGATGCCGTTGAAGAGAAAAAACTATCAGAAAAAGTAGGTAGTGATAAAGGAAAATTAATCCCAACCGATGTAGGTATGGTGGTTAATGATTTTCTTGTAAATCATTTTGCTTCTATTCTTGATTATAATTTTACGGCAAAAGTAGAGCAAGACTTTGATGAGATTGCAGAAGGTCAAGAAGATTGGACTCAAGTAATGAGAGAGTTTTATCAAGAATTTCATCCAAGAGTTGAGGATGTTGCACAAAATGCAGAAAGAGAGGTAGGAGAGCGTATCTTGGGGGAAGATCCTACTACAGGTAAAGTTGTGAGTGTAAGACTTGGTAAATTTGGACCAATGGTTCAGATTGGTACAGTCGATGATGAGGATAAGCCTAAGTTTGCAAGTTTGCCTCCGGGGCAAACGCTTAGTAGTATTACATTTGAGGAAGCGATAGATTTGTTTCAGTTGCCAAAAGAATTGGGAGACTATAAAGGGGAAACAATAGTTGTAAACAATGGTCGTTTTGGTCCTTATGTGAAATTTGGTGAAAAATTCGTTTCCTTAGAAAAAGGAGAAGATCCTTTGCAAACTACTTTGGACAGAGCAATAGAATTAATAGATGCTAAAGAAAAAGCGGACGCCCCTATATATACATATGAAAATCTTCCTGTTCAAAAAGGGAAAGGCCGATTTGGACCATTCATTAAGTGGAATGGAATGTTTATTAACGTAAACAAAAAATATGATTTTGATAACTTGTCAGACAATGATATTGTAACTCTTATTGAAGAGAAAAAACAGAAAGAGATTGATAAAGTCATCCATAATTGGGAAGAAGAAGGGATTCGTGTAGAGAAAGCTAGATGGGGACGAAGTAATGTCATAAAAGGCAAGGTGAAGATCGAATTACCAAAAACAGTTGATGCTTCAAAATTGACTTTGGATAAGGTAAAAGACCTGATAGAAAAGAATGCTCCTAAGAAAAAAGCAACAAAAAAGAAATAAATTAATCTATGTCTTTTGAATTTCTTGTACCTGTTAGTGATTTGGTTATACAATATGTTGAGCCACTTTCTGATTATGCATTAGGAAAACAAATTAGAATTCATACACATGATGATGGGATTCCAAATTTAGAAAAAACGGATATTGCTATTCTTGGGATTCAAGAAAATAGAAATGGAGTTAATGTTTTAGAAGAAGGTTTAGATTTTACTTCTATCCGCAAAGCGTTCTATGCGCTTTATCCAGGAAACTGGAATACAAACATTGTAGATCTCGGAGATATTATAGCAGGTAATGAGGTTAGTGATACGTATTACTTGGTTCAAGAAGTGTTGTCAACTTTGTTGGTCAAGAATATTATACCTGTAATTATAGGTGGTAGTCAGGATTTGGTGTATGCGCAATACAGGGCATTTGATGTGTTTGAGCGAATGGTAAACCTAGTAAATGTTGATAGCAGATTCGATTTAGGAAATTCATCTCAACCAATAACTAATACTTCTTTTGTTGGTAAAATTATAGTAGAGCAACCGTATAACCTGTTTAATTATAGTAATATAGGGTACCAAACCTATTTTAATCCTCAAGATGAGATAGATCTTATAGAAAAGTTGTATTTTGATGCTTGTCGTCTAGGAGAGGTCATAGCAGATGTTACTGTAGTTGAGCCTATAATGCGGGATGCTGATATCGTTTCTGTAGATTTGGGGGTTATGAATGCCACAAGCCTTAGCGGGTATACTGCTTCTCCTAATGGTTTTGACGGAAGAGAGATTTGTGCGATTTCAAGATACGCTGGGATTAGTGATAAGGTGAAAAGTTTTGGAATTTATGAATTCAAGAATTTTGAAAATGAAGCAGCGGCATCGTTACTTATAGCTCAGATGATTTGGTATTTTGTAGAAGGAGTCAATTACAGGTCAAATGAGATTGATATAAAAAACCTAAAAAACACATTGCATTATAACGTTCCTGTAGAAGAGGAAATTTTGTCTTTTTATAGAAGTGTAATGACTGGAAGGTGGTGGATAGAGATACCATTTATTTCATCTGGTAATAATAAATTGAAAAGACACACGTTATTACCTTGCACATACACTGATTATGAGCGTGCTTGTAATCAAGAAATCCCTGAAAGGTGGTATAAAGCAAAACAAAAAAACGAAGTTTAACATTTTTATTAGGCAGATTTAAGGTTTTTTTTAGAAAAAAATTGTTTTTCTGGAAATAAATAAATAGGTTTACGTCCTTAAATCTAGAAGATCTTAACCTAAAATACATTATGAAGAAAATTGTATCACTCTTTGCTATTTTAGCAATGCTCTATAGTTGTGGTGGAGGAAGCCGAGGAGAACTGGTAGGAGCACAAGGAAAAAAATGGCACCCTCAAAAACCATATGGCATGGCTCTTATCCCCGGAGGATCATTCATTATGGGTAAGTCGGATGATGACAAAGCTGCTTTGGCAAACGCACCAACCAGGATGGTTACGGTTCGTTCCTTCTACATGGATGAAACCGAAATTACTAATAGTGAGTATAGACAATTTGTAAGTTGGGTACGTGATTCTGTAATAAGGATGCGACTTGCAATAATGGCTGACGAATTAGGTAAAGCGCCTGGCGATGATGGTATTGGAGAATTTGCATTCTTAGATGCTGATACTGTGAATATGTCTGTCTACGAGAAATATATGTATGACAACTATAGTGGGATGGGAGAGACTGGTTATGAAGGAAGGAAGCTTAATAAAGACATGGATATTGAGTGGAATGCCGAAGATTATCCAGATGAGTATTATGCAGAGGTTATGGATACAATGTATATTCCGTTAGAAGAATCATATAATGGTAGACGTACGCTTAATGTAAGTAAGTTTGAGTTTAGATTTACCTGGATGGATATTCAAGCGGCTGCTAGAGCTAAGAAAGGTGGAAGAAAAGATTTTGTAAAAGAAGAAGTAATAGAAGTATATCCTGATACTACAGTGTGGATTAAGGATTTTAACTACTCATATAACGAGCCAATGCACAATGATTATTTTTGGCATAGTGCTTATGACGACTACCCAGTAGTTGGAGTTTCTTGGGAGCAAGCAAAAGCTTTCTGCCGATGGAGAACTATCGAAAAAAATACCTTTCAGAAGAAAAAAGGTAAAGAATTTGTAAACTATTTCAGACTACCTACAGAAGCTGAATGGGAGTATGCAGCCAGAGGAGGTCTAGAATCAGCAACATATCCTTGGGGAGGTCCTTATGCATTAAACGACAGAGGTTGTTTCTTGGCAAACTTTAAGCCTTTAAGAGGAAACTATGCTGCAGATAACTTCCTGTATACTGTAGAAGCAAAAACATTTGATCCAAATGATTACAACCTGTACAATATGGCAGGAAATGTATCAGAATGGGTACAATCATCCTACGATCCAGGAGCCTACGAATACGTTGCATCAATGAATCCAAATGTCAATGATGATGATAACAAACGTAAAGTAGTACGAGGAGGATCATGGAAAGATGTTGCTTATTTCCTACAGGTAAGCACCAGAGATTACGAATATGCTGATTCTGCAAGAAGTTATATCGGATTTAGAACCGTTCAGGACTATATGGGTACTGAAGCAACTGGAGAAGATAATACTAAGAATCAAAAATAAGTCCCAAAATTTTCTATCAACTTAATTACTAACCTTTTTTTAAAACTTTAAGATTTAAAAAACAAAAACAAAACAAATTTATTATGGCAAATTCAAAAGCAAGCAAAAAATTAATGAACATGGTCTACGGTCTGGGAGCAGCCGTTGTAATACTAGGTGCACTATTTAAAATTATGCACTGGCCATTTGGTAATCAGATGCTTATTGTTGGTTTGATCACAGAAGCATTGGTATTTACTGTGTCTGCATTCGAACCAGTAGATGATGAATTAGATTGGTCTCTTGTATATCCAGAATTAGCTGGAGGAAACAGAAGAGATAAAAAGAAAGAACAAGACGCTAGCCCAGAAGGATTATTATCTAAAAAATTAGATGATATGTTAAAAGAAGCTAGAGTAGATTCTAGTCTTATGAGTAGTCTTGGTGATAGTATCCGTAATTTTGAAGGAGCTGCTAAGAACATTTCTCCTACTGTAGATGCAATGCAGGGAACAAAGAAATATAGCGAAGAAATGGCTAGTGCTGCATCGCACTTAGAGTCTTTAAACAGTTTATATAAGGTACAGTTAGAATCTTCTTCTCGTCAAGCTGAGGCTAATCAAGCAATTGCTGATAATGCAGCTAAGCTTAAAGATCAGATGGAGAGTCTTGCTAGTAATCTTTCTTCACTTAATGGAGTATATGGTGGTATGTTAACTGCAATGAACAGAAGTTAACATTTGTATTAATTAATATTTTATAAAAATAACTACCAAAATCTAAAAAGAATGGCAGGAGGAAAACTATCCCCAAGGCAGAAGATGATTAACCTGATGTATCTGGTTTTCATTTCAATGATGGCACTAAACATGTCAAAGGAAGTATTGTCGGCTTTCGGTTTAATGAACGAAAAATTAACAGAGTCTAATGTGATTTCTACAGAACGTAATACTGCTTTTATGGCAGGACTTGCTGAGAAAGTTACAGAACAGCCTGAAAAATATACTCCGTTAAAAGAAAAAGCTGATCAGATCAGTGCATTATCAAATGAATTTAATGCGTATATAGATCAGATTAAAGCTGAAATCACTGACGGATTAAGTGATGCTACAGATTATGAGACGATGGATAAGTCTTTAGCTTTAGATGAAAAATTCTTCAAAGGAGGTAAAAATACACCAGCGGCTCAAGAGTTTGTAGATAACATTTCTAAATATAGAGATGGTGTAGCTGCAGCGATTAGAGAAGTAAAAGAAGTAGAGGATAAAGTTGCAGAAGGTATCGTTCAGACATTTTCTACATCTGATGTAAAAGATAGAGGTGGAGTTACAAAAAAATGGTTAAACTATAATTTTGAAGGATTTCCTCTAGTAGCTTCATTAACTAAGCTTACACAAATGCAAGCTGATGTTAAAGCAACAGAGAGTAAAGTGCTTTCTGCATTATTAGCAGGACAACAAGCTTCTGAATTATCATTTAGTAACTATGAGGCAATTGTTGTACCAGATAAAACTGCTTTCTTTAGTGGTGAGAAATTTAAAGGTAGAATAGTTTTAGGACGTTTTGATGCTACGCTTAAACCAACCAAAGTAGTGGTAAATGGTAAAGAGCAAACAGAAGTTAAGAACGGACAAATTATGCTTGATTTCCCTGCTGGAAATGTAGGAGAAAGAGAAGTAAAAGGAGAGCTTCAATTTAAAGAAGGAGATTCTATAGTTTCAATACCAATTCAGAGTTCTTATGCGGTTATTCCTAGACCTAATTCTGCAGTAATTTCTGCTGATAAGATGAATGTGGTATATCGTGGGGTTCAAAATCCAATGACAATTTCTATTCCAGGAGTACCTGCAGTAAGTGCTTCAGCACCTGGTCTTAGAAAATCTGGAGGAGCAGGAAAATATATGATGAATGTTACTAGTGTAAAAGCTCGTGAAGTAAGTATTAAGGTAAGTGGTAAACTTCCAAATGGTACTACAGTGAGTGATAGTAAGAAATTCAGAATTAAAGGTATTCCAAGACCTGTTGGAACTGTACGTGGAGAAGATGGATCTATAAAAATGGCTAGAAATGCATTAGAAATTTCTTCTGTTGGTGCAATCCTACCTGATTTTGATTTTGATATAAAATTAAAAGTAACAGGATTTAAATTTAAAGTAGAAGGACAGCCTACAGTAAGAGTTCCTGGAGGAAGACTTAATGCTAAAGCAAAATCTGCTTTGCGTAAAGCTAAAAGAGGTTCTTCTATTCAGATTATTGATATAAAGGCACAGTTGGCTACCAATTCTGGATATAAATTGAAAAAAATATCTCCAGTTGTTGTAGAGTTGACCAATTAAAAAATAAACTTACGTAGTTATGAATTTGAGAAATTTTGTATTAACCGTTTTTGGTCTATTGGTTTCTTCTCTTTCTTTTGGGCAGACAAATGTTTTGAATGCAAGTAACCCAGAAGAGATAGGAATAAAGACAGATGAGCAGATATTATATGATAATGATCACCCATTAGAATATGGGTACGTCGATAAGCGTGATATATTATGGTCTAAGACTACATGGGAAACAATAGATCTTGATGAACGAATCAATTTTCCATTGTATTATCCTATAGATACTTTTAATATTGGAGCCAATCGTCGTTCATTGTATGACGTTTTGGTAAATAATATTAGAAATGGGAAAATCAAAAATATTTACTCAGATTCTTACTTTAATGAGACACGTACATTTGAAGATTTACAATCAACAATGTCTAAAATAGATACTACTGATCTTGGTTATGAGCAATATAATGCAGGAGAAGAAGTGGACCCTCAATATATTAACAGAAGAGATATTAATTCTGCTGATATTGCTGAGTATAAAATTAGAGGATATTGGTATTTTGATAAGCGTTTAGGTGAGTTAAGATACAGATTAATTGGTTTAGCACCAGTTGCTCCTGATGTGAATTTTATCGATGACGATGAGCCAGATATGGTTGCATTGTTCTGGATATGGTATCCTGATGTGCGAGAAATTCTTCATAATGCAATGGCATTTAATAGAAAGAATACTTCAATGCCTTTTACTTATGATCACATTCTTAATGCAAGACGTTTTAGTTCTGTGATTTATAAAGAAGATAATATTCAAGGTGACCGTGAGATTAAAGATTATGTGGTTGATAACGCTTTGATGCAACTTCTAGAGAGTGAAAGAATTAAAGAAAACATACGTAATTTTGAAATGGATATGTGGAGTTATTAGTAACCCATATTTTTTCAACGATTTATACAAAACGCCCAACAATAGTTGGGCGTTTTGTTATTTTTGAATAAAACTAAATGATAATTATGCTTTTTATATTACTTAATTTTAACAAGTATTGTTTGAACTTTGTAATAAATAATAGGTATAATAAAATCAAAAAAAGTAAATAATGCTAGATTATATTGTTGTAGGGTTCGGATTGTCTGGAATGTCTTTTGTTGAAGAATTAGAGAATAATAATAAAACATATAGAGTGTATGAGGATTTCTCTCAAAAATCATCCAGAGTTGCTGGAGGGTTGTATAATCCTGTAATTTTAAAACGTTTTACGCTAGCCTGGGAGGCTTCAGAACAGATTAAAGAAGCAATTCCTTTTTATAAAAGTATAGAAGCCAAATTGAATAAAAAATTAGTTTCTGAGCTTCCTGTTTTACGAAGATTTAATGCGGCTGAAGAACAAAATAAATGGATAGAAGCTGGTGATAAGCCATTGTTAGGTGAATTTCTTTGTCCAGAGCTAATCAGAAATGAAAATGAACATTTGGATATCCCGTTTCATTACGGAAAAGTAAAACATACAGGTAAGATTGATATTAAAACGATGCTTTCCTCTTATGCAGCGTATCTTGAAGAAAAAAATGCTTTTTGTAATCAGCCCTTTGAATATGAAGATGTAGTGGTAAAAGAAGGCTTTATTGAGTATAGAGGAGTCCCATGTAGGCATATTGTATTTGCAGAAGGGTTTGGTTTAAAAAAGAACCCTTTTTTTAATTACTTACCGCTACTTGGTAATAAAGGAGAGTATATTGTTATTAGATCATTGGAATTGCAATTAAAAGAGGCAGTTAAATCCTCTATATTTATTATTCCTTTAGGAAATGATTTGTATAAAGTAGGGGCAACATATAATAATGAAGATAAATCTGCAGAGATAACAATTACAGCAAGAGAAGAGTTAGAAAAGAAGCTGCAAAAGTTTTTAAAAACACCTTATGAGGTGGTAGATCAAGTATCAGGGATACGTCCTACGGTTAGAGATAGAAGGCCTTTGGTAGGAACACACCCTAACAATCAAAATATTCATGTCTTAAATGGGTTAGGTAGTAGAGGTATACTTATCGCACCATCTGTAGCTAAGCAACTATACGCTCATATAGAGTTGGGAGTTTCTTTAAGTAAAGAAATAGATAGCAATCGTTTTGATACGTTATGATAGTTTTTTTTCTTTCTTATAGTGCATAAATAAGTTGATCCATATATTTCTGGATAACCTCATAATAACTGGCATAAAGCCTATAAGTGTTGCTACAATTGAGAAAAATGAATATAAAAGCCCTAATTTTAGAAAAAAATGGCTAATCACAAAAGCAGCTACCGCAAAAGCAATTCCAACTCCGTAGCTTATATACATAGCTCCATAGAAAAAGGAAGGTTCTATTTTGTATTTAGTATTACAATGGCTACACCGTTCTTGCATTTTTAGAGTTTGACTTAGCTTATAAGGGTTTGTTTCTGTGTACATACTTTCTTTATGACATACAGGACAATAACCTGTTAGTATGCTGTAAATTTTGGTTCCTTTTAAGAAATTCATAAGAGCTTTTATTCTAGCACAAAATTAATCATCTTTGCACAAAATATTCAAAAGCTGATGTTAAACATACATAACTTATCGATTTCGTTTGGAGGAGAGTACCTTTTTGAAGAAATAAGCTTCAGGTTAAATACGGGAGATCGAGTAGGATTGATAGGAAAAAATGGAGCAGGAAAATCAACCATGCTCAAGATTTTATCTAAAGAACAAGAACCTGATTCGGGGCAAATAGCCATGGATAAAGAGGTGAAAATTGGTTTTCTAAAACAAGATATAGATTTTGTATTAGGGCGTACTGTTCTTGATGAAGCTTATGAAGCTTTTATAGATATTAAAAATGCAGAAAGAGAAATTGATAAAATCAATGCTCAACTAGCAGAGCGCACTGATTATGAAAGTGAAGGATATAATCAATTGATTACTGATTTAAGTGATCTGACACATCATTATGAGATTCTAGGAGGGTATAATTACCAAGGAGAGACAGAAAAAGTTTTACAAGGACTTGGGTTTATGAGAGAGGATTTTGATAGATTAACAGATACTTTCTCTGGTGGATGGCGTATGCGAATTGAGTTAGCAAAACTCTTATTACAAAATAATGATATCTTGTTGTTGGATGAGCCGACAAACCATCTCGATATAGAATCGATCATATGGCTTGAGAGTTTTTTAAGAAATTATGCAGGAGTTGTTGTTATTGTCTCTCACGATAAAATGTTTTTGGATAATGTGACCAATAGAACAATAGAAATCTCTCTGGGTCGTATTTATGATTATAATAAGCCATACTCTAAATATTTAGTACTTAGAGAAGAAGTAAGAGAACAACAGCTTGCAACTCAAAAGAATCAATCCAAGCAAATAGAGCAAACAGAAAAACTCATAGAGAAGTTTAGGGCAAAAGCCTCTAAAGCTTCGATGGCTCAATCGTTGATCAAAAAATTGGATAAAATAGAACGTATAGAAGTTGATGAGGATGATAATGCAGTGATGAATGTTAGTTTTCCTATTAGTGTGCAACCTGGTAAAGTTGTTATAGAGGCAGATGGAGTAAGAAAAACCTACGGAGAGAAACAAATTTTAAGCGATATTGATTTATTAGTAGAACGAGGTTCTAAAATTGCTTTTGTAGGGCAGAATGGTCAAGGTAAAACAACATTAGCAAAGATTATAATTAATGAAATATCGCATGAAGGAGATCTTAAACTGGGGCATAATGTGCAGATAGGGTATTTTGCTCAAAATCAATCTGAATATCTGGATGGAGATATAACGATTCATGAAACCATGATCAATGCGGCAAATGAAAAAAACCGAAGCAAGGTTAGGGATATGCTAGGTGCATTTTTGTTTAGAGGAGATGAAGTTGATAAAAAGGTAAAAGTATTATCAGGAGGTGAGCGTAATCGGTTAGCATTATGTAAACTCCTTTTAGAGCCTTTTAATGTATTGGTGATGGATGAACCTACCAATCACTTAGATATTAAATCAAAAAATATCCTGAAAGAAGCATTGCAACGTTTTGAAGGAACATTAATTCTTGTGTCTCACGATAGAGATTTCTTACAGGGATTGACTAATACTGTTTATGAATTTAAAAATAAGCAGATCAAAGAATACCTGGGTGATATAGACTTCTATTTAGAAGCACGAAGAGTAAATGACCTTCGTGATATCGAAAAAAAGGACAAGATTGTAAAAACAGTTTCGGATACCAAGGAAACAGCCAAAAGATCTTATGAAGATCAAAAAAAGATAAAGTCACTTAATAATAAGCTAAGTAATGTTGAGTCTAAAATTAATAAGTTAGAAAAAGAAATCAAAGAAATTGATGTAGAGCTTGCTATCAACTATGATGAGACTATTGCACAACCAGATTTTTTTGATAAGTATCAGGCAAAGAAAGACCTGTTGTTGTCTTTGATGGAAGATTGGGAGGTGCTACAAGAAGAGATAGACTCAATAAAATAGGCAGCAGGACGTTCTTTGTTTGTAAGGTAGAATATATGTTTATAGGTATATATTATCTTTAAGTTATCAGAAAAATGAGATGTTACTTTTGTGATATTTTTATCACCAGTTGAAGGGGCAACTAGATTTTTATAGATATTTTTGTATTTAATTAACTAAAGAACAGTATTTATGAATGACATAAAAGCTATAGATTTAAATGCTCATGCATTATCATGGGTAGGTAAAATTCACTATGATTTTGGGTTTTTAGTTCAGAAAGCATTTAGAGAAAATGGATTAGATTTGTCTAAAGAGCAATGGAGTGTGTTAAAACGTTTGAATGTAAACGATGGGCAACCGCAAAATGATTTGGCTTTTATAACACATAGAGATAAAACGTCTATGACTCGATTGGTGAATACCATGGAGAGTAAAAATTTGGTGGTTCGAAAAAGTGATGAAAATGATAATCGAGTAAATCGTATTTTTCTTACCGATTATGCCAAAGAAGTGATTCAAAAAGTGCAACCCATTATGTATGACCTCATACCTGCAGTTCAAGAAAGTTTGGACGAAGAGGAAATTAAGGTTTTGGTTACGGCACTACAAAAAATAAAAACCAAGATAGCAGAAATAGCAGAAGAATAGGAGGAGAATAGGAGGAGAAAAAATGTTATTTTCTATGCTTTTCTTTATATGATTAAGTAATGTTTGAACATTTTTTTCAGTGTCCATATTGTTGGGAAGAAATATCTATGCTATTAGATCCCTCAATCTCAAATCAAGTATATATCGAAGATTGTGAAGTTTGTTGTAATCCTATAGAAGTTCACCCTAAATTTGAAAATAATCAATTATTTTCTTTTGAAGCTCTACCTATAGAGCAATAATTATATTTCTGAATAAAAGAAAAAATAAAACCGATTAGAAACTTCAATTTCCTAATCGGTTTTTGTTTAATAATAGTAGGTAATGACTAAATGTAGTACTTTCTCTGTAAATCGAGTTTTATTCTATAAAAAGCGTTCCACTAGTCTTTTTATTATCCAATAAGAGATTATATAGGTATAAGCCTGATTTCAAATTACTCATATCAAAAGTAAGGATGGTTTTACTACCTTTTTTTAGTGAAACATTAGTTTTTTCAAACACTTTTACTCCTGTAGGGTTGAAAATTTGTAAAGTAAAATAAGAATCATTGATTCGTGTATCAATTGACACTGTAAGATGATTATCTGTTATTGGATTTGGGTATAGGTTTATATTGTTTGATGATTCATTGTTTCCTTGTAAACCAAGAGGAGATCTGTTTTGAAGCCCATCTAGATATATTCTTACAGGGGTAGAAAAAGAGAAATTATCATATTCATCCCAGTTTATAGACCAACTCATAACTCCTCGTAGATTTGAGTATGTTTGGTTTAATTGATACTGTCCTCCAAAAGAAGTTCCTTTTATAAGATAATCCATTGCTTTTATAACACCATCAGGCCCTGTATATCCGCCACCAGCTTGTACAAAAGCAGGTACTCCTATTAATATTTGATCTTGTCGTAGAGGGGGGAAAAAATAACTTTGATTTTTTGTAATAGGAAATCCTTTGAGTAACATATCTACTAGAGAAACATAAAAATCTGAATTCCCCATAGGATATGCTTGATCATCCAAAGCAGTTATAGATCCAGAATTGTAATACTGTACTTGTAAAAAAGTCAATTTATCACGTAGTGCGTGTATTAATGGTAAATAAGCACCAGCCCGTCTATCTGCACCTTGTGATATTCCACCATAAAAAGCATATCCTAATTGTACAAAAAATGTCTCTGGAGCCATTGTAAGGATAAAATCGTTTCCAAAATGAGTACAGATACTTTTTACAGCATTGATGGTATTTACAATAACAGGAGTTGTTGGGTTAGCAAAATCATTATCACCAAAATCAAGAGATAAAGATTGCCCCTCAAAATCAATGTCCATTCCATCAAAACCATACTCCTCGATAATAGAAATCATTGAACTTGTAAACTTATCTCTAGCAGATATAGAGTTGAGTCGGACAGTTCCTTCTGCCCCACCAATAGAAATAATAACTTTTTTGCCTTGGCTTTGCAGTAATAAAATATCAGATTTAAAATCAGCTACACTGTAATTTATGGTGTTGAATACAGGGTCTAGTTGAAAACCAATATGCCCATCTGTAGAAGAAACGGTAGGTACAGCAAAAGAAACATTGATGACATCCCAATTAGGATTAATATCTCTAAGCTTACTAATACCCGAACCATTCTGAAAATTATGCCAATATCCATTCAGTATTCGTGCTGGTAAGGCGCCATTACCTCCTCCTGTATCTCTTCTTATAGATACGATAGGTGATGTAGTTGATGCGCCTTTGTCATCGATAGCAATAGCAGTAAGTGAATAACCATTTGTACTAGTGGTTAGGGTAAATGAATAGGGAAGAGTTGTATCTTCTCCTAGTTTGGTTGTGCCATCAAAAAACTCCACTTTTGTTATAGTACCGTCGTTATCTGTAGCATTTGCAGTAATTGTTATAATGTCGCCTAAAACATAAATAGTTCCATTATTGGGAGCAGTAATATTTACATTAGGAGGTGTGTTTCCTCCAGAACCTCCACAATTTCCAGTTTTAACCCAAGCATCTTCCCAGTGTGCACCTGTTCCTGGGGCATAGGCCCAACCAGAGCTAGAAGAGCACCATCCTGCTATTTTACATTCGTAAATCATATTTTCATTTTGTACACTTTCTCCTTGGTCATAAGGGTTCCCTTCTACATATTGAGGTAAACCATTACAAGTATTTCCTTCTGTACCTACTGGTGTAACCATAACAGAAACTGATACAGATGTAGTTAATGCTCCTTGGTTATCTGTTGCTACGGCAGTAAGATTGTAACTTTCCACTGTAGGAGTGTTGATGTTAAAAGTATAAGGAGTAGTTATATCTTCTCCTAGTAAAGTATTGTTGTTAAAGAATTCCACTTTTGCAATACTACCATCTTGATCATTGGCATTTGCTGTAATGGTAATTGCAGTACCTTCTTCAAAAGACGAATTATTTGTAGGAGATGTAATGTTTACTGTAGGAGCAATATTGTTGTTCCCTCCACTACAAGCTCCTAAAGATTCCCACGCGCCGTAAGGTTGTGAATTGGTTGATGGATTCATATTTCGGTTCCACCATTTGGCTTGATATCTACTGTTATTATGTTTTATAATTTCACCGCCAGTATATATCTGGTCCGATGACCAAGCAGTTATAGTCGTACAATTATCTTGAGTGAAAAATGTGTTTTTACTTGGTAAAAGATGAATCTCTTTGGCGTGAAGATTAGTAAGAACACTAATAAAACATATTAGTAATATATTTAAAATTAAATTTTTAAGAATAGGTATTGGTTTCATAATCTATAGAGTTTGTATTAATAGTGAGATTATAAGGTAAGAATATGTGAAATGTTTTTACAACAAAATAGCTAAATGACAGCTATTTATCGATTTTCAGAGCTGAACGACTATAAAAGGATTAAATATTGAAGACGAATTGATACTTTAAATTAAGTAAAAACAGTAGTTTAATTATTCCAGATTAGGAATCTTTGAAAATAAATTTAATTAAAGTGTTTGCTGTAAGTGTATTATGGTTTTTTTAATTTTTTTTATTAAAATAGTATTGTTTAAACTAAAAAGGATTGTATATTTGCACTCCGATTAGGAAATGACATATGAAGAAAATGTAGTCGGAAAGTTCATATAGATTGACATTACAAATCAGAATACTGATTTATAAAATATACATCGCGGGATAGAGCAGTAGGCAGCTCGTCGGGCTCATAACCCGAAGGTCACAGGTTCGAGTCCTGTTCCCGCTACTAGATAGGACAAGCCAGTATTTATGCTGGCTTTTTCTTTTTTAGAAATTTCCATATCCCTTGTTATTGTTGCGTTTAGAGCGAATAAGAAATTGATTTCATTGGTTAGATATTGCCTGTTTTCTGGATTAATCGTTAAACCTTTAGGAAAAACCAATTCTTGCAGTTTGGTTTTTATTTCAAAGCTTCCCAAAGCCCAGTATTCACTAATGTTTTGCGAAAAAACAATAATTGAGTTTACAAAATCATCAAGGTTAGATATTTTTTTGCTTTGACTTTTGAGATTTACATTTAATTGCAATAACTCTTTATCTATTTCCTCTTTATATGACTTGTATGTATAATCATCGATTATATCGTTCATAAGTTTGTCTACCAATTTTTTGGACTTAGTTTTTAAAGCCTTTATACGCTTTTCTATCGTTTCTTTTAGTTCGTATTCATCATTATTATGATTTTTCAATAACAGCTTTATTTGCGCTTTAAACGGCTCTATAAGATGCTTGTCTAATTTAAATGATTCCAACAACTCTATAAACGTATCGTGTACCCCTTTTTTTAATGACCTTTTACTAGAATTTGCGTTTAAAGTGACCCCCTTGCATTTTTGGCAAGTGTAATAATGTAATTTTTTTTTCTTTACCTCGTAGCTAGTTAACTTGTTATTACAATGCATACATTTTAAAAACCCTGTTAGAGGTCTGTCAAGATTTTGTTTGCTTATCTGATAACCTCTATTTCTAGGAATGTCTAAAATTTCTTGCACTCTTTTAAAGTTTGCTATTGATACAATGGGTTTCCAGTTTCCTTTTACGGGCTTATCCAATAACTTATTTGTAGAAATACCACAATAGGTAGCTTTACGCCACATCGCACTTAATTTCTGTTTGGATATGTTAAGACCGTATTTGGCCATTTCCTGCTGGATGATATAATCCTTTTCGCCTTTGACTTTCATAAGCCACGCTTTTTTTAATAGTTTGCCATCTTCGCTGATTTCGATTTGTTGGCGCTCGCTTCTTCTGCTAAATTCTGTAACCCTTGTGCCTTTAAGTGTATACCCTAAAGGGGCTTTGCCTAAATAATTTCCATCTTCTAAAAATGTTTTCATACCCGGCAAAGTATGTTCCATTCGCTCTAAGTTCTCTTTTCTTGCCCTTAACAGTTTTTTTAGGATCTGATATTCGCCGTCTTGCGTTTGGGTAGAAATTCCAGAATTAACCTCTATAAGATGCACATTGTTTTGGTGTACCAACTCATTAGTAAGTGCTATTGCATTTGCCCCACTTCGTGAAAACCTATTCATTTTGAATATGAGTATGGCAAATGGTTTGTTTTTTGTTTTGGAAACTTCTGTAATTAGTTTTTTAAACTCTTTTCTTGTAAAATCTCCTTTTGCACTTTCGTAAGTAGCCCCAAAATATTTTGTTATTACTAAACCATTTTCAAAGGCGTATTTTTCTGCAAACTTCTTTTGATATTTCAGACTTTTATTTACTTCTTGATCTTTACTGGAAACTCTGGTATATACCCAAACATTGTTATTTACAGTTGTTTGTTTTTCTGCTTTTATAATAAATTTTTCAAAATAATCTAAACTCATTTTTTGCTTTTCATTATGTCTATACCTATTACAGCTAATTTGTATAGCGATTTAATAATTTCTACTGCTTCTTCTTCAGTTAAACCTTCTAACCCTTCATAAGAACGTAGTTCGTCAACTTTCAAAACATTTAAATCATTTTCTTGTTCTTTTGTTTCCATCTACTTCTATATTCGTTTTCACAACGAATATAGAAGGGTGAATTTGGGTAATGATACCACTTGAAAATATTGTCTAATCCAAAGAAAATTTAGTCTTCAAGAAGACACAAGCTGTATTCTAATAGAATAGATTTTTAAACAATAAAGGTCTTAACATTGAAAAACTATACCTTATTAAGACAATTTTTGACCTTGTCTAATTTGGATAATTTTTGTAGGAAAACAAAGAAAATATTGCATTCTTTTCTGTTAAAGGTTGTTTTTCAGTGTATTTACGGTAAAATATAAAAATATTTAGGTTTTAAATAGTTCCAGCTTCCTTCTATAAGGAATAGTTCTGTCTGCTTCTTATAGAGAAAAGTTCCAGCTTCCTTCTATAGTAAAAACTCACGTGTCATTCTTATAGGAAATACATAGTCACTACTATAGTAAAAACTCATGTGTCATTCTTATATAGGAAATATATAGTCACTACTATAGTAAAAACTTACGTGTCATTCTTATAGGAGATACTTAGTCACTGCTATAGTAAAAACTCACGTGTCATTCTTATAGGAGATACTTAGTCACTGCTATAGTAAAAACTCACGTGTCATTCTTATAGGAGATACTTAGTCACTGCTATAGTAAAAACTCACGTGTCATTCTTATAGGAGATACTTAGTCACTACTATAGTAAAAACTTACGTGTCATTCTTATAGGAGATACTTAGTCACTACTATAGTAAAAACTCATGTGTCATTCTTATAGGAGATACTTAGTCACTGCTATAGTAAAAACTCACGTGTCATTCTTATAGGAAATACTTAGTCACTACTATAGTAAAAACTCATGTGTCATTCTTATAGGAAATACTTGCTCTAATAATCTCAGAATATATAGAAACTTCCTTGAAACAGGAGTCAAGCCAGTATAATACAGAATCATGATAATTTCCTCTTTTTGCCAATGCTTGAATGGTTCTAATTGTAACCAACTATATAACTACTTTTCTGCTAACTCCCAAGGTTTTACACATTTTACCAACTCAAAACTTCAATTTATGATGATTTAACCAACTCTACCCCTTCTATAACCCAATTCTCACCATAGATACTATAATCACTAGATGTTCTCAATTGATTACGTACATCTTCTTTTGCCCATTCTTTTAGATCATCTATAGACAGATCAGGATCAATATTATCATCTATAGACAGATCAGGATCAATATTATCATCATAGGTCACTGTATAGGTTTTTTTATACCATTCTGGGCCCTCTCCTTTGCGTATAGAAACATCAATTGTAAAATAGTACATATATGTAGATAGAATCAAAGATAATTTTTAATCAAAAATAGGGATATTTCCTCTTCTAAGTTTTTAATAAACTCAGAGAGAATCAATAAAAAACCATTAATTTATTACGGTAAACCATAATAAATCAGTTGTTTAATTTAAAAAACATAGCTATCCATTAAATAATATTTTTACATAATTACGGTTTTAGCACAATTTGTTTAATGATTTAACTTATGGTTAAATATCTGCTCATTTTATCATTTATAGATAATCTGCATTTTTACAGGGAAATTAGGGGAAAAATTGGATTAAAAAAGAGAGAATTCTCCTTGAAAATTTCGCAAAATTACGTCCAAAATATTAGAATTATACTATTAATTTTTAATTATTAAATACGTAGTTTTGGTTTGTAAATCAAGAAGTTAAGTCGTACGTCTCTTCTTTTTTTATCTATTGTAAAACCTAATTTTTTCTACCATGAAATCAAATATATTTGTTTTGTTTTATCTTTTTCTATCTTTAACAGTATTAACATTTACAAGTTGCGAAACTCCAAGTTCAAATGATGAAATTTATGAGATTGAAATTAAAGGAGCTGATAAAGAAATTGAAAGACCAGGGACACAAAGTGTCGAAGTCAACCCATCCAGTATTTAGATTATTATCTGAAGAAAAAGTTTCATTTACTGCTAGAATTATAGGGACGGTATTTGTTGCTTTATCAGGTGGATTATTATATCTAGATAAATTATTAGTTTATTTAAATTTTGAAAGTGATGTGACTTTCGGTTTTTCTAATTTCAGTAATTTCTTATGGGCGTTTACGCAAAGTATTGCGCCTATTTTTATGTTAATAGGAATATACTTAAAACCTCATAAATCTTCCTTTCTAATCGCTGTATACTGTTATGGCCTACAAATCTTTTGGATTTTTGGATCAAATCATTCAGAAAACTCAATGGATCACTTTTTTGCATTTGGATTTTGTATCATTTTTGTAATTATTGTTTTTTTCATAAAAAGATTAGTTGTTATACTTAACAAACGACAAAATCAAGATCAAGAATGGCTATTTCGGAGTGATGGTGCCACGTTTTTCGGTCAAACAGTGCCACTTTGAAAGATCTTACAATTATAGTTAAAATTTACTTTTCTTCATTCTTTAAAATTCCTTTTCTTAATGATTCTCCTTTTAGGTCAATCCTATGGGAAGAGTTTACAATACGGTCCAGTATGGCATCGGCAATAGTTCCTTCTCCAATAATATCATACCATGCTGA
>NZ_PGUB01000065.1:0-28481 GCF_002924285.1 Aquimarina sp. I32.4
ACAAAAAACTGTCCTAGATGTTAACGCTATAAAGAATTACAGAAATATCGAAGCACAATATCAAAAACTAATATCAACGCAATTATAAACTAGAGCCTATATCATCTATAGATAAAAGAACACTTTATCTGGATACTTAAGAGCGGCTGATTGTACATATGATTCTTTTAAAATGCCATAGTTAGTATATTCCTTATTCTTTTCTGTCGCCCAACCAATATTACCATAATCAAAATGCCAATATTCTTTATGATCACACACAAAGTCTTCATCCTCGAAAAGTTTCATAAGAAGTTTTCGATTCTTCTTTGCTTCTTCACTAATGTTAGGGTGCTTGGGGTAACATTTTTCGTTTAAATCAATATGTAATCCATCGTTGGTTCCAAAATCTAACACACATTTATTTTGCAAATCATAAATCAAAGCATCCACAGCACCTCCTGTTGAATGGGTAGATTGTTTTTTAGGAGCGATAAATCTAGATACTGTCCTACTAATTTCTTCTACTGTTTTTTTAGGATATTTTTTTTTCAAAAAACTGACTTTTTGGTCCCATAGTTTTTGCTGATGGTCAAATGATCTCCAAGCAGATCTAATAATTAGTTTTTTGCCTTGATTATCAAGAAGTTTGCTAATACGTCCTATTTTTTCATATACCTCTTTTCTAACCAAATAGCGATAATTTTTTTGAATAGATCTTTCAAATATTAAGTTAAAATCCGAATCCTGAAGACTTATCAAAGGAGTATGATCTTCCTTGATAGCTATCATAACTGCTTTCTTTTTGCGCAACCTATCTTTTTCTTCTACTATTGCGCAATACTCTTTCGTACTTATAGGAGTGGTGATATTTTTAAAAATATAGGATGAATTCATCGCAGTAACTAATGCTCCGTACTTTAATGTAAATGATACATTACTCCCAACTTCTAAATCTTCTTTTTTGGCATTGACTATAATGTGATCGCCACCAGCTCCTAGAATTTCAATATCTAATTTTGGAGTTAATCCAGTCACCATTACATCTTGAACGCCCATGGCTATGATAGCACGTCTTATCATGCCTTGATCTTTAAATTTTGGTTTGTTACCAAAGGTGTCTAGACCGATTTCACCATCTGGTATTGATGATTTATTTTTTAATTCTATGATTTCTGCTACTAGTGTAAAAGCATCTTGAAAAAGTTTTGGAATTGGCTTTCCTGTTAAAGGTTCATAACCCAAAAGTATCGATTCTCCTAATCTCAAGTTATTAATCCTACCAATACCTTTTGTAGTTATGAACCAATTATAATTAGCGGAGTTCCCTCCTGAGATCATAGATAGCTTTATATTGAATTTTTTCTCTATACTAGTAGCAATAGAAGACAGTAATTTCATTTTTTCTGCTGTGGGTTTAACACCCGAAAAACAAGCAAGATTTGTACCTATTCCTATGAGTTCAACCCCTTGAAGACTTAGTACCTTTTTGATAGTATTTTCCAATTGTGATGGGACTATTCCTTCTCGTAAATCCCCTAATTCCACCATGATTATGATTTTATGAATCTTACCATGAATGATAGCGAACTCTGATAGTTTTTTTATTACAGAAATCTCTGAATTTAAACTTATATCGGTATCTAATACTACTTCTTCTGTCTGACTGATCATAGGAGTCCTAATCAATAGAAAAGTAGCTTTCACTCCTGCATTGCGCATTTTTTTGATATTTGCTATTCTTGAGTCAGCAAGAATTTTAACCCCACTTTCTGCTAAAATATTAGCAATCTTCGGATGTGCACAAATCCCTTTAGTAACAGCAATTACATCTATGCCTTTTGACTGAAAAAGAGAACTTAAGACCTTAGTATTATGAGCAATTTTGTTTAGATCTATATCTATTCTTGGGATTGGCATAGTAGTGGGTTGACACGGATTAAATCAGGGAATATTTCATGAAGTTTTTCTATCAGCTTGCTACAATCATTTTTTAAGACATCAGTGACAGGTAATTGATATTTTTCTTCATAAGCTCTTGTCGTATTTTCAACTTCTAGGTCATTCATACCTTCGTGATTGATTGTGATTGCAATTACTTTGGATCCAGAGAAGATTTCTAACATTTTTATTTCGCTTTCAAGTGTTGGCATTGGAATCTTAGGAAAATCACATCTAGTATGCCTTTTTGGTGGATGTTGGAGGATAATAGCCTTAGGCATAGCACCTCGAATGATCGCACTAGACGAGGTAAATGCAGGATGACTAAGAGCTCCCTGTCCTTCTACTACAATGATATCGGGTTGTTCTTTGAGTGCTTCCAAAATAGCATTTTCAACTTCTCCAGTTGCAAAACCAGAACTTAGCATATCTATCGCAATACCGTATTTTGAACCTTGGAGTATTCCTGTCTGACCTGTAGTTATAAAGACGGCGTTTAACCCTTCTTTTCTTAGAGCCTCTACCAATTTAAGAGCAGTAGTTCGTTTACCAACTGCACAATCTGTGCCTGATACTGTTATTATTGGTGTTTGCACATCCCTTATTTGTCCAGTAAAATTGTGAAGCTTTTCTTTTGAAGGTGGTTTTCTCACATCAAAAATAGATACTTTGTATTTCTTTGCAAGACTAATGCAAGCTTCATCATCAGAAAGAAACTCTGGTAATCCATTTACAATATGCATTCCAGCTTTGATGGCAGTATAGATAATTTTTTTCTCATGATCACTAAGAAATGGCTCAAGAGGAGCAATTCCATAGATAAAGTATTCAGGAATACTATCTAATAGCTCAATGGCTTGATTGAAACTCTTGAATATTGGTATCTCATTTTTAATTCCATCAAGGTATTTACCAGCATCAATTCCTGATTTGGTACTATCTATAATACCCACAATTTTATACTTATCAGAATGTCTGACAAGGCCGTTTGCTACTTTACCGTCTAGTTTACCAAATTCATTTTCGCAATAGACTATTGCTGATGTTTTCATAATTTAAATGTTATAAGATTATGGGGGTTGATTACAGAAAGGATTTAGCTACCTATAAGTGCTCTTGCAAATAAGCCCAATTCCCACCTATCAGGTTCATTTTGAAACCCACAGTAGTAGACCCCTTTAATATATCGTTTTACTATTAGCGAAATACTCGGATTTATTTTAGTGAATACGGTATCACCTATTTCATATTTCGGAATTACATTTTTATTCAGTTTCATAAGAAATGTTTAGAAGCCTTCTTTTTGATTTCTTTTGATCCTCAGAGAATTTGTTTATGAATAAACAACCTCTGAGGATAGAAAGAATCAGCAAAATAACAGGCAATGTTACAAGGAATGGCTTTAAATGATATATTACCTACCCTTGCTTTTTTATTTAAAAACAGTTTAATAAATTAGTTTATAGTATTTTCAACTATAACCAAAAAAGACAGAGTTTTTAATATCTGCCTTTTTTACCTGAAGATGGTTTGTAGTATATATCAAAAACTACGCATCCATCATCATTTTGGTAGTTCTAGGTTTTCAGATTTGAAACAATTATGTTTTAAGTATAATGCCTACTACAAAGATGCTTATAAATAACAGGTATATGGTTATACAAAAGAAATTGAATGTTACATAAATCATAGGTTTTTTCAGAGGAAATTTAGAATGAGGTTTGCAAAATGAATACTATAAATCTGATTAATTGTTTTAATATAATAGCTGATTTTTCCCAAATATTATTAGAGGTTTTTTTGAACTCTATATGTTCTTGTGGTTACAATGTATTGATAATCAAGTGCAATAAATAGGAAGATGGTATTAGTTTGATAACTATGGTTCTGATATAGTATTCTAGTACAACCTATAGCTATGTAGCAAGATTTTTGTAGTTGTTATAGTACCATTAAGATTAGATGCTATCTATTTTAATTATCCTATTGTATTTCATTGATAGTTTTTATTTATAAATGTATTTGTTTATAATATCTAGAATCATTGTTAGGAAGCCTAACAATGACTTAATTTGTTAGAGATAAGCAATACATCTTAATCAGAAAAATTCACGTAAGAATGTCATATCTCTAATTACTAGAAAGTAGATTCAAACTATGATAAAGGCTAGATAAAGTCTTATAAATAAAACCCTACCAATCTAGATCTGATATCACCTGAAAAAAGGAGTATTAAACATAAAAATAATAACAAACACAACTCCTAAAACAATGTTCAAAAATATTGGGGCTAGGAGATTAAACTCAAAACTTACAATGAAAAGAAGAATTTTAGTATTCGCATGCATGGCAGTATCAGTACTGACCTTTGCCCAGAAAAAAATGGACAACAATATGACTTCTAGTGGAGGAGCACCATTAAATGGAGATAAAGAATCTCTAACGATTGGTGAAAATGGCCCTGTACTATTAGAAGATGTACATTTAATAGAAAAGCTACAACACTTTAGTAGAGAGAGAATTCCAGAACGAGTAATGCACCCCAGAGGAACAGGGGCGCAAGGGTATTTTGTAACTACCAAAAGCATCAAGAACTTAACAAAAGCCAAGATATTCTCAGAAGTCAATAAAAAAACCCCCATACTAATACGTTTTTCTAGTGTTATTCATTCAAAAGGATCACCAGAAACCGCAAGAGACCCAAGAGGATTTGCTGTAAAATTTTATACAGAAGAAGGAAACTGGGATCTAGTAGGAAACCATATTCCAACCTTTTTTATCAGAGATGCAATCAAATTCCCTGATTTTACACACGCAAATAAACCATCACCTATAACCAATATTCAAGACGAGAATAGAGTGTTCGATTATTTTTCGCTAACCCCAGAAGCCATACAAACGCTTACTTGGTTATACTCAGACAACGGAACCCCTAAATCATATAGAGAAATGGATGGTTTTGGAGTAAACACCTTTAAGTTTATCAATGACAAAGGAGATATTCACTGGGTGAAATTTCATTTTAAATCTCATCAAGGCATCAAAAACCTATCTGCAGATGAATTAGTCGAGGTACAAGGAAGAGACTTTAACCATATGACTCGAGATTTATATGATAATATTGGTAAAGGGAATTTTCCAAAATGGGATTTAATGGTAAAAGTGATACCTAATAAAGATATCAATAAGTTTGACTTTAATATTTTTGATGATACCAAGCAATGGTTTGATGTAGAAGAGTTTAAAGTAGGTACTTTAGTACTAGACCGCATTCCTCCAAATTTCTTTCAATACACAGAAAGTGCAGCCTATGCACCATCAAGAGTAGTACCTGGTATTGGGTTTTCACCAGATAAAATGCTTCAAGGAAGAAACTTTTCATATGCAGATGCACAAATGTATCGCTTAGGAAAAAATCATCAATTGCTACCAGCCAACAGACCTGTGGTAGAAGTAAAGAATTATCATATTGATGGCCCTATGAATTTTGAAGAAAGAACTGGTGATATCAACTATTTCCCAAGTCGTAAAAGTAAATTGACAACCACTTTCAAGCCAGAAGATAAAAGATTGATTGAAGGCTATATGGTACGAGAAGAAATAAAAAGACCAAGAAATTTTTATCAAGCGGGAATTTTATACAGAGGATATTCTAAACAAGAAAAAGATAACCTTATCAGAAATTGGGTAGGTGCTTTACAAAAGGTAAAAAGTAAAAAAGTACAATCAAAAATGGTAAGCTATTTATATAAAGCTGATAAAGAATACGGAACTAGAGTAGGTAAGGGCTTGAGTTTATCTAAAGAAATGTATACAAAATAAAAACCCAGAAAACACAATGGAAAAAATAATCAAATCAAAATATTTGGGAATTATTACCATGTTGCTATTGCTATTAAATATACAGAGTACTACAGCTCAAAACGAATTAACAGCGCAGCAAGAATTAGAGAAATCTTTTTTTCATGGAGCCAGAACCTCAGATATGGAGTTATTAAACAAGTTCATTGAATCAGGAGTAGATATAAACTACCAAGGAGAGAATGGATATACAGGCCTAATGGTTGCTGCCTATAATGGACAAAAAGAAGCCGTAGAGTTTCTCTTGGATAAAGGTGCAAACCTTTGTATAAAAGATAAAAGAGGAAATACTGCATTAATGGGAGCTATAGTAGCAGCAGAAGACGAAATCTCAGAAATTTTAATAAAAAAAGGAAACTGTGATGAATCTATAAGTCAGAGAACCTTGGAATTTGCAACTCGTTTTGATAGGAAAAAAATTATCACTCTTTTAAAAACAAAAAAGTGACTCATTTTAAAATGTTAGACCATTTACAACATAAAATTTAACATTTGCTACTAATTAAGCGGGAATCTTAACAAAAGATTCCTGCTATTTATGTTAAATTTTGGTTAATCATACTTTTGTATCCTATTTAGTTAGGATTCCTAATTATATTTGAATGGTAATTTAAAAGTGCAAAATAAAAAAATATTGTTCTTTTTGATCTTGAACAAGAGAGTTTGGAGATTAAGATAAAAGGAAAGGCAGGAGAAAATAAACCAGTCGCAATTGGTAGCGTTAAAGTAGTACCAGTACTAGGCTACGTATTTCCAACCAATTTAAAATCAACAGATGTTGGTTTTTCTAAAACCGAAGGAATTGTTGCGTTAGCCCTGACATCACATCCAGATTTTGATGATACGCCATTGTGGGATGAGGATTTTAATTTTAATTACGCAAATGACGGTATTATATGGCATCCACATTGGGTTGTTTTGATCAAGGACAAAAGAGTATCAGGTGGATTAAGTGTGAAAACTTTTGATACCAAAGACAAAAAATATCAATTAGAAATAAATGTTAACCCTTTAAAATAATTAAAATCATGAGTAAATCAATTTTCTATCATGCTGGATGTTCAGTTTGTACTAGTGCAGAACACGATATCATAAACTTGCTCGGAAATGAAAATGTAGAAGTAGTTAATATTGGTGAAGTTAGAAACCGTATTGATGAAGCCGAAAAGGTAGGAGTTAAATCTGTACCAGCGCTTCTTACTCCAAATGGAAATGTATTGCACCTTAATTTTGGAGCATCAATGGCAGATGTAAAAGGCTAAGTTCAAACATTATTGTTATGTAGGCGGTGTTAAAAATACACCGCTTACTTTTTTAAAGATAAAAATAGAAAACATGAAAGTTTCAGTTTATGACACCTATATGCCAAAAGAAAATTACCATTAATTTGAAGTGACTTAAACTTTTTTATTTATTCTTTAAAGAATAGCATTATGACTCAAGAAATTTGGTTACATAATTTACAAACCAAAACACCACAAGAAGGTTTTGAATTAGCAATAAAATTATCAAGAATAGGGGTTAAATTTACACAACCAGATATAGAGGTATTAAACGAATTAAGAAGTAAATATGCAAGTCGATTAACAGCAGCTTCGCAGGTGGTTGCTCTACATTTTCAAACAGTATCTGCAGCAAATAACTATTGGAAAAAATAAAGTTTTGAAGAAATTAGATTTACATTTTAATCAAGTCTTACAAGGAGAATTTGTTTTGAGAAAGCTAAATTTTCTTTTCGTTTTTCAAGTAAACTGCCCTGGTTGCTTTTTATATGGAATTCCGTTTGTAAATGAGTTATATAACGAGTATAACAAGGATATATCGTTTTTAGGGTTATCCACTGCTTTTGAAGATTTTGATTATAATAACGAAACAAATACTAATCTATTGATTAATTCTGGGCAAATGGTAGGAGAAACTAAAATAGCAATGATTGAACAAGGTTTTGATCGCTACCCTAAGAATATAGATTTTCCAGTAGCAATGGATCAAATGGCTGATGAGTCATTTGATTTTTCTATTGCAGCAGCAAAAATTTGTCAAATTAATCCAAATTATAAGATTTGGCCAGAATTTGAACAACGTGCACTCTTAAAAAAAGTAATTGAATACTTGAAATCTCAAGAGAAAATTGCATTAACATTTATATTAAATCAGTTAAAAGGAACACCTTCTATGCTTGTTTTTAATGATAGTTATGAAATATTGTTTGAACAATTTGGACATGTTGAAGATACAGTAATTACAACCAAGCTAAAAAGCCTTATTGATACATATGGTAAGGATTGTTAACTTTGTGTGAATAATTTTAACATAAATGGATTTAAATTTAAAAGTTACGGCAGGTTTAAGTAGACTCTCAGAAGTATTTAAAATACTTTTGTGGGAACAAGCAAAAGAACTGAAATTAAGTCCTATACAAATACAAATACTTAATTTTATAGTATATCATAAACAAGAATTATGTAATGTAAGCTATTTGTCAAGAGAGTTTAATGTAACAAAACCAACGATAAGTGATGCCATACGAGTATTGGTAAAAAAAGAAATATTAATTAAAGATTATTCCTCTAGTGATAATAGAAGCTATACATTGATGTTATCTCTAAAAGGTAAAAAAATAGTAGACCAAACAAAGAATTATACAAACCCAATAAAAAAACAACTAAGTAAAGTTGAAGAAGAAGATCTAAAGGCTATATATAAAACAGTAAGCAAGTTAATTTATCAATTAAACCGTACAGGGGTACTTTCTGTACAAAGAACCTGTTTTGGTTGTACATTTTATAAAGAAAAAAAAGAAGGGCATTACTGCAACCTTTTAAAATCAGAGCTTCAGGATATAGAAATAAGATTAGATTGCCCAGAATATCAAGAAACTGTAAAATAACCAAATAATGATCTGTTGTTATATTGTGTTTTATAGTAATTTACCTATTTCGATCAACCCTTTTTTGAGATCCTCTGAAGAAAGTGATGCATACCCCAAACGCAAACCCTGTACCTCTTTTTGATGACTGAATTTATTAGGATGAATTATTTCAATTCTTTTTTGTAACAATGAAGTATAGACATTCTCAT
The DNA here is from genome assembly GCF_002924285.1 of Aquimarina sp. I32.4. Lineage (NCBI taxonomy): Bacteria > Pseudomonadati > Bacteroidota > Flavobacteriia > Flavobacteriales > Flavobacteriaceae > Aquimarina > Aquimarina sp. I32.4. The sequence goes on from NZ_PGUB01000065.1 coordinate 8,863, forward strand.
AATCTATGACATCATTTGATTGTATCCAAAAAGCCAATCCTCCTTCAGGAATGGTATAAGTGATCTTACCAGACAAATGTTTTTCCAATAAGTATGTAAAAGCTTCTCGTTTCTCTTTATAATAAGCAGTAGCACGTTTGAGATGTTTTCGTATCTCACCAGAATGAATCAAATCAAGTACAGCAAGCTCCATAATAATATCCCCTTGAACATCAATAGTCTCGCGCAAAGACCCAATTTTATGTATAAAATCAGGACTACCTACTAGGTAACCAATACGCAATGCAGGAGCCACCACTTTACTCATTGACCCAATATACAAGTAGTTTTGAATCTCCTTATGGCTGGATATAGGAAGCACAGGCCTTTGTCCGAAATGAAATTCATGATCATAATCATCCTCTATAATAGTAAAACCATACATGTTAGAAAGTTCAATAAGTTTTAATCTACGAGTTAAACTCATCGTTACTGTAGTTGGATATTGATGATGTGGCGTAACAAAAACCGCTTTAATTTTTGTATTCTTTTTTAGAATCAACTCTATGTGATCTACCAACAGTCCTTCACGATCAATCTCTACAGGTATAACTGTTACCTCAGATGTTTCAAAAGCTTTCCATGCAGAAAGGTACCCCGGGTTTTCTACAATAACAACATCCCCCTTGGTAAAAAGAATTTGTGCAATTAGATACATAGCCATTTGACTACCACGAGTAATACAAATATGATCAACATCAATACACAACCCTCTTTTGAAATATAGCATTTGTGCAATAGCCTCTCTAAACTCTACAGAACCCAATGCATTACTATAATTCATTAATCTTCTACGTGCTTTTTGATTAAAAACTCTTCTATATGCGCGCGACAAGGACTCCATAGGAGCAATATTTGTATCAGGGATACCATCATCAAAAATAATATCAGCCTGTATTATTTTTTTTCTAGTGTATTTAGGAATTTCAGAGACACTAGTATTTGTATGCATTTCAGGAATGTTGCCAGCCACAAAAATTCCTTTTCTTTCTATAGAAACCAACCAACCTTCAGCCGTTAGAATATTCAATGCTTTTACAATCGTATTACGATTTAAATTTAGTAATTCAGCAAGATTTCTACTACCAGGAAGCACCGTATCTTTTTGTAAAACTCCTGATTTTATACCATGAATAATAGCATTCACTATTTGCATGTAGATAGGAATTTTGCTATCAGGATCAGTTTTTATTTGAAGATTCCAAGGACGTAACACTGGACTATATATTTATGTTAAAACTGTATCATTTAGATAGTCCAAATATATAGTAATTTTGTCATTTGATCTTTATATGATTTGTTATATCAACGTATATTAGGTGCAACTTAAAAAAACATTCAATTACAATAACTATTAATGGCATATAATTATAACACTACTTTTTTTGAAAACAAGGAAGAGTATCAATTAACCGATGTTTTTTCAGATCAAGATACAGCAACTCAACTAGCCCTTTTTATAAAAGAATACAATCAAAGAGAATTACTAGATCAGTATAATTTACCTGTAAGTAGAAAATTATTATTTTTTGGCCCAAGTGGATGCGGAAAAACATTTGCAGCAAAAGCACTAGCAACAGAACTAAACAGAAAATTATACACGGTAAATCTATCATCAATAGTATCAGCCAGATTAGGGCAAACCGCACAAAATCTATCAGAACTCTTTCAAAAAGCAAAAAGAACCAAATCAGTATTGTTTCTCGATGAATTTGATTCATTAGGGTCTATTCGTGAAATGGATAGTAAAGAATCCGGCGAAATGAGAAGAGTAGCAAATGCGATTATACAACTTATAGATTATCTAGATAAAGACATTCTATTAATAGCAGCTACCAATCAAATGAATCTCATTGATCACGCATTAATAAGACGTTTTGAACATAAAATAGAATTTACATTACCAAACAATGAGCTACTAGATACGTATTATGACCAGCAATTATCTCGTTTTCCTTCTCGGTTTCGTGACATAGATAGACAATATACCATCTCATTTGCCGAAGCAAAAGTAAAAGTCATTAATACGGTAAAAAAAATGGTACTAGAAGAAGGAGAAAAAATCAATACTTCAAACAATATAGAAAATCAATGAAAAACCCCATCAAAGAAAATCTCGAAATACTAGAAAAAAGAATACAAACAGCATGTGAGAATTCGGGCAGAGATCCGAAAGAAGTAAAAATATTGCTTTCTACCAAAACTGTTGAAACAGAAAGAATACAACATGCCATAGATGCAGGTTATACACTAGTAGGAGAAAACAAAGTAAAAGAAGCAGAAGGCAAATACGAATTACTAAAAGAGCAAAATTGTACTTGGCATATGATAGGGCATTTACAAACCAATAAGGTAAAATATGTACTCAAGTATGCAAATTTGATTCAATCTATAGATCGAATACGATTGGTAGAAAAATTACAAAATCGTTGTGAATATGATCAGAGAGATATTGATATATTTATTCAAGTAAATACCTCATATGAGCATAGTAAATTTGGGGTTCCGCCAGAAAAAGCATTAGAATTTATAAAACAAGTTTCAAAATACCCGCGATTACATATCAAAGGACTCATGACTATCGGGATTCTATCTTCACAAAATGATAAAGTACGTGATTGTTTTAAACGCCTAAAAGAAATTCAATCAAAAGCTGTAGCATTACAGCTACCCAATACAAGTTTTGATGAACTCTCAATGGGAATGTCAAACGATTTAGAAATAGCCATAGCAGAAGGTAGTACTATGATACGAGTAGGTACAGCAGTTTTCGGAAAACGCCCATATCCAGATAGTTATTACTGGAACGAAGGGTAATACGATATAATTATCTATGAAATATATTTTTTGATACGCCCCCTAGTTGTGAATAAAAATTGTATGTTTTTATAATAGGTACTTTTTTTGTAGTAAATAACCTCATACATTTATACAAAATAAAACAACCAAATAGTATAATTATGACTCTTATTATAAAAAATATGGAAATTATTAGACGTATAGATGATTCCATTAGAGAAGGAGCTACAGGAAGACCAGAAGATTTTGCCGCTAACATCGGAATCTCAAGAACAAAACTACATAGATTACTCAATGTGATGAAATCCCTAAACGCTCCAATTATATTCGACTCAGAGAAGAAGAGTTATTTATATACAGAACCAGTTACATTTAATTTTGGTTTTTATAAAAACAAACCTTAAAACTTAGAGATAAATACCTAAGAAGTTTTAAGTATAAATTCATAATTTTGCGTATATGATACGCCAAAATATTAAAGTCGCCGTAGATGCAGTAGTCTTTGGATACAAAGACAAATCATTAAATGTATTATTAATCAAAAGAAACATTGATCCTTTTAAGGATTCTTGGGCATTACCAGGAGGATTAGTAGTAGAAAATGAAAGTTTAGAACACGCTGTAGAACGAGAACTAAAAGAAGAAACCAATGTAACTGTAGATTATATGGAGCAGTTATATTCTTTTGGTACACCCGATAGAGACCCTAGAAATAGAGTAATAAGTATTACCTATTTTGCATTGGTAAAACCAGAACATCATAAAATCAAAGCAGATACAGATGCCAAAGATGTAGCCTGGTTTGATCTTCAAAAACTCCCTGAGTTAGCTTTTGATCATAAAATGATTTTACAAAAAGCAAAAGAACGACTACAAAATAAACTAACATACGAACCCATAGGGTTTGACTTATTAGAAGATAAATTTCTGTTTTCTGATCTAGAACGGTTGTATATGATCATTTTAGAAAAACAAATAGACAGAAGAAACTTTAGAAAGAAAATACTCAGTTTTGATATACTAGAAGAACTAGACGAAAAAGTATCTGAAGGAAGAGGAAGACCTGCAAACCTCTTTAGATTCAATAAAAAACAATATTTCACCTTAAAAAGAGAAGGATTCTTATTTGATATAAAGTAAGGGGAGTATCTATTTTATTTATAGTTGAAAAAAGGGTTGGTATTTAAAAAACAATTTTTTGAAGTTTATAAAATCTAAAATAATGATTTTGTGATACATAAGTATACAATCATACAAAATTACGGTAAAACCACGTGTAACACGTGGTTTTTACACAAAATATTGGTTTTCAGTAGCTTATTTATGGTAATAATGTATTTTTTATATAAAAATGGATTAGTTTTAAAATATTATTAATCACAAATCATTCTATTCATACTATCAGACATAAAGGTAGTTGGTCTTTTATTAAGCCAAATCAATGATGTAGAAGTATTATTAAGTTTATTTATGGACTCTTACATATTCAAAAAGAATAAAAATATCATTTTCATTTTTTTACTCCTTCCGATTATACTTTGTGCACAATCCTATGAAGTCAAGTATCAAACTTTTTTTTCTGGAATACACGGGAATTTACAAGAAATAGCAGAAAAAGTAAATAATCAAAAAAACAATACCAGTGATGAACATACAATAGAAGAAACACTTAGGTATAGTGATGGAGTATCATTTTATGGCTCTTCTCTACAAGAATATGAAGTAGAAGATACAGAAAAAAGTAATGAGAATATGATTGCTACAAATCAAGTAGAAATTGTAAATTATTATAAAAATCAAAGAAAAAACATATTGGCAAAACATTATATCAATTGGTCTCCAATGATATATGGTGAAGATATTTTGGTAAAATCAGAACTATTAAAATATGATTGGAAAATTACAGAAGAAAAAACTATAATCTCTGGATATCCATGTACATTAGCTAGCACCATTAATGAGAATGGTTATGAAGTTCTAGCATGGTTTACCGATAAAATTGGTATTAATGATGGGCCTGACACATATTGGGGACTACCAGGTTTAATTTTACAATTACAAATTAATGATAGGGTACTTGTACTAGCTACTTCTATAAAAAAACTTAAAGAAGATGTTAAAATTGTAGAACCCACAACCAAAGGAAAAAGAATGACTCCAGAAGAGTTTAAAGCCTTTAAAAAAGAAATGCAAAAACCCAGAACTATAACCACTCCCGATGGTAAGATAATTACTATTTCTGGGTTTGGAAATAATTAAAACCCCTTCTGTATAATGAATCTGGTAAAAAGAATTGACCTGCAAATAAAGGCCCACTAATCAAAGTGGGCTTTAATGTATTTTTTATGAAAAACAGAATTTACTTAGTATTTGTAACAATTACAATGTGCTCTTTTATAGGAAACGCTCAAGTATATACTGTTACTTACAAAAGGTATGTAAATACCTCACATAACAATTCAGAAGAACCAATAAAAGAATTAGACGAAGGGTTTTTTCTTAAAAATTCAATAGCCTCTTTTTTAACACTTAGTTATAATAATGGAACCTCTTTATTCAGAGCATCAACAGAAGCTGAAGTTGTGATAGATGAAGTTAATAGCAATGAATATAAAATGTCTACAAATCGTATTGCAGAGAGTAATTATTATAAAAATCAAAAAAAGCAAGAGTTAATTGTATATCATCCTAATATGTTTCCTTCTTTTTATGGAAAAGATGTAATAGTACATTCTTCATTACCCAAAAATGATTGGAAACTCTCTGATCAGTCACAAAAAATAGCTGGATATTCTTGTAAGCTTGCTACAAAGATCAAAGACAATGGTCAGAAAATAGTTGCTTGGTATGCCGATCAAATACCCATCAACGATGGCCCTGCCGAATATTGGGGATTGCCAGGATTAATCCTTCAATTACAAATAAGTGATAGAGTGTTGCATGTAGTTACTTCTATCAAAAAAGAAAGTAAAGCTATAGATATATTAAAGCCTACAGGAGGAGAAGTAATGACTAATGAGCAGTTCAAAAAATTTAAACAAGAAATGTTAAAACCCAGAACGATCACAACATCAGACGGTAGAGTAATCACTATTTCTGGTTCTAACAATTAATATATCAGATGCGTATACTGTTTATACTATTTTTGCTTTTATATACTGGTGTAGTTACTGCTCAATATAAAATAAATGGAACCATTACAAATACTAGTTCAGAAGCTATTTCCTTTGGAACCATACAAATTATCAATAATAAAAAACTACAATCATATACAATTACAGATACCAATGGAAACTATAGTCTAGAGCTCAAAGAAGCTGGAATATATACAATAAAAGTAACGCATATAGGATATATAACAATAGAGGAGTCACTTGCTGTATCGGCAGAAAGTAACTCAATTATCAAAAATTATACACTTACAAAAGACACACAGCCTCTTGATGAGATCGTGCTTAAGTTTGACCCCAAGGTGATGAGAATTAATACAGATACCATTACTTATAACCTTAAAAAACTAACAGATGGTACAGAGAACAGTCTAGCAGACGTACTTGATAAACTACCTGGAGTTCAACTCAACCCTAGCGGACAAATTACTGTAAATGGTAAAGCCATCAAAAAACTATTGATCGATGGAGAAGAATTGTTCAAAAAACAACATCGAATAACAGCAGAAAGTATTACTTCTGAGATGATAGAAGGAATACGGTACTTAGATAAATTTAAAGATTTTGGTAATATCAGAGGATTTGATAATAAACAAATGCGGGCACTTGATATTAGTATCAAAGACAAATTCAAAAACAAGATAACTGGAGATTTAAAGATACAAGCAGGCTATGATAAAAAAGCGTTACTGCATAGTAATTTATATAGGCTAGGAGGTAAATTGAAAATTGGTTTTATCGGTGATTGGAATAATCTAGGAAAACAATCGATTACTTCATACGAGTATAAACAACTTATTAATACCAGAGATGAAGAAGATTTTAATACAAATAGCCTAACCCAAAAAGAAGATAATGAAACTCCAAGGTTTTTTGATCCTATCATAGATGTATCACAAAGAGAAAATACATTTGGAGCAATAAGTTTTATATATAAACCCTTAGACAATTTTAAAATATCATTGCTTAACTTATCCAGTAATACGCTACAAAAGCAACGTTTTTTTATACAACGCAATTTCTTTGAAAATCAAAACGTACAGCAACAAGAAGCTAGAGATATAGATAGTGACTTTTTTATTAACACATCCATCATAGAAATGGGCTATCAACCAAGTGATCGTAGCTTTTTTAATTATACACTCAATTATAGTCCAAAGAATATAAGCGAAAAATATTTGATCAATACTACTACACAGAATGCCAATACAGAAGTATCACAAAAATATAATAACGATGGGTTCAAACTAGAACAACAAATATCTTTTATCAGTAAAATTACCAATAAAACGATACTCAAATGGTCTGGATTAGCAGAAATACAAGAATCAAATAAGGATGTAAATATCAAGGCTAATCAACCATTTTTAGGAATATCTTTAGGAGATGACTTTGCAATAAGCCAATTGCAAGATCAAAACACAAAACTATTTGGATATGAATTACAAACCACTAGCAAATTCAAAAAATCAAAACTCGGTTTTTATCAAGGAATATTGTTTTCTAAAGATAATTTTAAAAACCATATAATAGACAATCAGCCCCCAATAGCAAGCATAAAAACTGATAGAACCGATAGCTATATAGGGTTTATATATAGAGGGCGAATCTCAAGAAAACTCAAATATAAAACAGACCTATCATACCGCTATCTGTTTTTTAAACGATTTGATAAAGTTTTTGATGAATACCTGTTTTTACCAAAAATCTCTATAGATTATACTATTAATGCCGCCAAGCGATTAGATGTTGGGTACTCATATGATATAACTCTACCCACTAGTAAATCAATAAATCAATCAACTATGGTGCAAAATTATTTTACCTTATTATCAAGTATAATACCGCAAGATGAAGTTTTTCCTTCACATACACTTAGCGCATCATTTTCTAACTTTAAAACCAATACAGGGTCTAATCTTTTTATTTTTAGTAATTATAATTATGCTCCAGAATTTTTATCTATAAATTCTTTTCTAGACACAGAAAATGTGGTCAATATGCAAAATATTGTTGGCAAAGACAGACATAGATTAATCTTGGGAGTAAATACAGATAATCGTTTTCGTAAATTAAAACTAAACCTATTTATAAACACCTCTTGGTTATATAATCAAAAAGAAAACCAAATAAACTTGCAAGAGAATATTGCAAAAACCACTAGATTTAAACAAAAAATAGGAGCATACTCACGTTTTAGAAAAGGAATAAATTACAATGTAGGTATAGACTATGAGATAACAAGTTATAGAACTACTATCAATTCAATAAAAAACAAAGCATCAGTCACAAAACCATATTTATACCTGACAGGAACTCTTTTTAACAAAAAAATACTTTGGAGTTTTGGAGGAGAATATGCCATGTATAAAACAGATCGTACCAAAACTCAAATTTTTGATATCAAACCAAACATTACCTATACATTAAATGATAGTTGGAAATTTATGTTGGAAGGCAATAATATTCTTAATGTAGATACATCAGAAATTACCGAAAACTTCAATACTACCAATTATACAGAAAGTAGTATTAGTAATACGCTACAAGGATATCTCATTATAGGAGCATATTATCGATTAAAATAAAGCTTCATCCATAATATTCGGGAAACATGAAGCAATGCTTGGGAAACATGAAGCAATGCTTGAGCAACATGAAGCAATGCTTGGGAAACGTGAAGCAATGCTTGAGCAACATGAAGCAATGTTTGAGCAACGTGAAGCAATGCTTGGGCAACATGAAGCAATGCTTGGGCAACATGAAGCAATGCTTGGGCAACATGAAGCAATGCTTGGGCAACATGAAGCTAGAGACTATTCAGGAGACTGTTCATTAAAGTGTGTCGAGACTGTTCATTAAAGTGTGTCATAAAGATTGGTAGTGTTCAATTAAGTGTGTCATTATTTTAAGCATAAATAGGGTAGATATAAGCAAGGAATGTATTTTATTGTAATTTTTACGCAAAATATTTGGTAGAATATAAATAGTATTCTAAATTTGCGTAAAAATAACACAATTATGAAATATTTACATCTTGATCCAGCATTTACCCCATATAAAGAATCTATAGTATTTGAAGCCTTTGTGTTTAATGGGGGAGAACCTCATATAAAAATTTTAGAGCAAAACATAGGAGAAGAAATAACCATAACACACCGTATCAATTCATTTAATGATCTAGGGTTGCTGCTTATTGCAACAGATGCACTAAAAAGAATGGATGTAAAAATTATAAATGTATTTATACCTTATTTTCCGGCAGCAAGGCAAGATAGAGTGATGGTAGCCGGAGAATCCTTATCAGTAAAAGTATATGCAGATTGTATCAATGCGCAACAATACAACCAGGTAACCATTTTTGATCCACATTCTGAGGTAACCCCCGCATTGCTAAACAATGTAAAAGTGATTCATAATTATGATTTTGTAAAACAATGCTTAGATACAATCAATGAGAATGTTTTACTAATCTCTCCAGATGGAGGAGCACTAAAAAAGATTTATAAAGTTTCAGAATACCTAGGAGGGATAGAAGTAGTAGAATGCTCTAAAAAAAGAGATGTCAAAACAGGTCAGTTGTCTGGTTTTACAGTATATCAAGAAGACCTACAAGGAAAACACTGTGTGATAGTAGATGATATATGTGACGGAGGAGGAACTTTCTTAGGATTAGCAAAAGCACTCAAAGATAAAAATGCAGGAACACTTAGTTTAATCGTAAGTCACGGTATTTTTAGTAAAGGAACAGCAGTAGTACAACAAAGTTTTGATACCGTCTATACAACAAACTCTTTTAGAGATATTACAGAAGAAAAAGTAGTACAGATACCCATACAGTAATGAACGTAATAGAAGCTCCAGAAGAAGTAAATATAAATAACCAATTCAGTGTCTTTCTAGCAGGAAGTATAGAAGGAGACAAAGCAACCAAATGGCAGGATATTGTTATCCAAAACCTGACCAAAGAAGAAATAGTAATATTAAACCCAAGAAGGTCAAGTTGGGATAATAGTTGGAAACAAGAAATAAGCAACCCAACATTTAAAGAGCAAGTAACTTGGGAGTTACAAGCATTAGAGCAAGCAGATATGATTATTATGTACTTTGATAAAACCACAAAGTCCCCCATAACATTATTAGAATTGGGACTGTTTGCAAAAAGTAAAAAGTTGACCGTATGTTGCCCAAAAGGATTTTGGAGAAAAGGAAATGTAGATATTGTATGCGAACATTACAATATTAAACAAGTAGATACTATAGAGGAGTTAATTGACAAAGTAAAGGAGAAATTGAAATGAAATACACATTACAAGGAATACAAGAACAATTCAATAAAGGAAAAAGTATCAAATACCTATTTTTCTGGGGACATACACCCAATAAAGACGGAAGTGTAGGAAAAAGCTGTTTTAGTCAATGGTGGAAATCTGTCTTTATAGTAGATCAAGAAATTTATAAAACAGCTGAACATTGGATGATGGCAGGAAAAGCAAAACTATTTGGCGATACTGATATACAAAAACAAATAATATCATGTAATGACCCTATGGAAGCCAAACAGCTAGGAAGAAAAGTAAAGAATTTTGACCCAGAAGTTTGGAACCAACATAAGTATCAAATAGTAAAAGAAGGAAACCTACATAAGTTTTCTCAACATAAAGATCTAAAAAAATTTTTGTTGAGTACAAAAAAGCGAATATTGGTAGAAGCCAGCCCAAGAGATAGAATTTGGGGAATTGGTATGGGGCAAAGCAATGAAAAAGCACAAAACCCTAATCTGTGGAGAGGACAAAATCTATTAGGGTTTGCTCTAATGGAAGTCAGAGATGAATTAAGTCCATGAGGACTAAAAAAGAAATTAAAAAATGAAACCAAACCATAAACAAATAAGTAAATTTTTAAGCCTTATTCTTAGGCATAATCCTGATAAAATAGGATTACAACTAGATCAAAATGGTTGGGCTAATGTAGATGAATTACTAATAAAAGTAAAAAAACACCAGCCACAACTAGATAGAGATATATTACAAGAAATTGTAGATACCAACGATAAAAAACGTTTTGCTTTTAATGACGATCAATCAAAAATAAGAGCAAATCAAGGACATTCTATAACCGTTGATTTAGAATATAAACCCATAAAACCACCAGGATATTTATATCATGGTACTGTAGCAAAATTTATGCCTGCAATCAAGCAGCAGGGATTACTCAAAATGAATAGACATCATGTACACCTTAGTGAGGAACTAGAAACAGCTACAAAAGTAGGTTCTAGAAGAGGAAAACCTATTATATTAACTATTAGGTCAGGAGAAATGTATGCTCAGGGAATTGAATTTTTTCAATCAGAAAACGGTGTTTGGTTAACCGATACCGTACTTCCTGAGTACATTCATTTTAAATAAAAAATCTAAAGTGATTGTAGCATGAGAACACTAGTAATAGGGGATATACATGGTGGATGTAAAGCATTACTTCAAGTGCTAGATAGGGCAGATGTAACCCCCAATGATACATTGATCTTTTTGGGAGACTATGTAGATGGGTGGAGTGAAGCTACAGAAACAATCGAAAAATTAATCGATCTATCACAATCAAATACCTGTATTTTTATAAGAGGAAATCATGATTTTTGGTGTGGATCGTGGTTAGAAACAGGAGTAACAGACCCTATATGGATGGCCCATGGAGGAAAAGAAACTATAAACAGTTATATTCAATCAGGGTATCAATCCCTATATACATATACTCATAAAACCTTTTTTAATACCCTACAAAACTATTATATAGATCAGGATAACAGATTGTTTCTACATGCAGGATTTACTTCAATGCATGGAGTAGGGCGTGAGGAGTATGAATCCAATTACTATTGGGATAGAACATTGTGGGAATCGGCATTATTGGCAGATAAAGTAGACAAGCATACTCTGGCAGATATTCTAACCAAACCCAAAAGACTAAATCATTATAAAGAAATATATATAGGTCATACACCTACTATACACCATGATAGAGATACCCCAATAAAAGCATACAACTTATGGAACATTGATACAGGTGCCGCTTTTACTGGTAAACTTACAATACTAGATATAGACACCAAAGATTTTTGGCAAAGTGATCCGCTACCCTCATTATACCCAACAGAAAAAGGAAGGAATTAGACTTACTATTACAGGACAAAAATCGATCCTTAAAAAAAGAACAACACACTTTTTTACTATATCTTTATATATCCTCTAGCAGTAATTAATACCCAAAAATAGCGTATTCAAAAAAATTATATTTTAACTGAAAACAGGGGGTATAAAGCACATGGATGATTCTATCTTAGTCTTTTTAAAAAATTAAGAATTATGAGTTTATATACAAAAGAAATACCCCCAAGCATTTTTTATAAAATTCTGGTAATAGTTCTGGTTATTTTTCAATGTAATCATATGCAAGCACAAGAAAAGGAACAAATTAAAAGAGATAGCTCTTATGTAATCTTAGAAAACCCTCAGGATTTTTATGAAGGGACTTATAAAGAAGAGAAACCATACAAAGGGTATTTTAAGCAAGGAGAAGACGAGTTTTTTACAGTAGATTATTATGAAAAAGGAATAAAGAAATATACATACTCATTAGATGTGATGCATATGTTTGATGGAGGAATGGAATCAGAATTAAATGTAAAAACTACCTATAAAAATGATGAAATTTATACAGGGGTAAAGCTATACAAGGCAAAAGACAGAATTGTAACAGAAGAGTATGAAAAAGGAATCGTTATTGGGGTTTATGTCGATATTTTTGCGGTACATTATTATAATAGAATACATTTTAAGAAAGAAAATGATGCTATTACTATCAAGTCGTTTAGAGAAAAAGACCAGAGCATTCGAGTTTTTCAAAAAAACCAAAATGTAGTAGCAGAATTATTGAATAATGATGTCATACTAACCAGAGTACAAAGTGTTAATAAAGACCAATCTGTTTTTCCGATAGATAGTGATATAAGAATGTATGAAGAAGAAGGAATTGTAAAAGGAATAGCATATCAAAATTTTGATACATCAGAAGAAGTGTATAGTAAATCAGAACTGATGCTAAGGATTTTTAATCAAATAGATGTACAGTCTACAAAAAAACAATGGGGGATCTTTGAACAGTTTAAAAACTCTTTAATTTCTGGGAAAGATTTTATAGAAGAAAGAACTTACGATAATTCTTCAAAAATAATGGGGTACTTTGTTACAAACAACGATGGTACAATTAAAAACGGAATTCGTTTTTTGAATGATAAAAAAGAAGGTTATTATCAAATATTCAAAGACAGTAAAAAGATCAAAGAAGAAAAGACTAATGTAGATACATTTCAAGAAGTTTTTGAGGCATATGTAAAAAACACTCTATCCTGAAGATGATGAATAATCTTCTTGTGAAAAAGTATAAGTAGAAAATTTTACCATTTACCATTTAAAAGACTACTATTTGTTTTTGAGATTTAAAAAAATAACATATATTTGCGTATGATTAACGCAAAATAAATTTAATATGAATCCATTACTATTAACAGACGGTTATAAATTAGGTCACAAAGAACAATATCCCCAAGGAACTACTTTGGTATATTCTAATTGGACACCACGTAAGAGTAGAGTAGAAGGAGTTGATAAAGTAGTATTTTTTGGATTACAATATTTTGTCAAAGAATATTTGATCAAACGATTTAATCAAGAGTTTTTTGAACAACCCAAAGCAAAAGTAACAGCAGAATACAAAAAACATGTAGACCATTACCTAGGAGTTGATTATGATATAGCTCACATAGAAGCATTGCATGACTTGGGGTATTTACCTATAGAAATAAAAGCAATACCAGAAGGCACAGAAGTACCCATACGAGTACCTATGTTTACGATGGTCAATACCAAACCAGAGTTTTTTTGGTTGACAAACTACCTAGAGACACTATTATCTTGTATTATCTGGCAACCCTGCACTTCTGCAACCATAGCAAAACAGTATAGAAAAATACTAAATCAGTATGCAAAAGAAACAGATCAGACAAATCAGGAATTTGTAACTTGGCAAGGTCATGATTTCTCAATGAGAGGAATGTCTGGTACAGAGTCATCATTATTGAGCGGAATGGGACATGCATTGTCTTTTTCGGGGAGTGATACCCTACCAGTAGCTAAAGCATATGAAACTTTTTACAACGCCGATGTAACCAAAGAATTAGTAATAGGTAGTGTGAATGCTACAGAACATAGTGTTATGTGTGCGGGTAGTAAAGATGATGAGATAGGAACATTCAAAAGACTACTCAAGACCTATCCTACAGGGATACTGTCTGTAGTATCTGATACCTGGGATTTATGGAAAGTACTTACAGAGTATTTACCACAATTAAAACAAGAAATATTACAACGAGACGGTAAACTAGTAATCAGACCAGATTCTGGAGACCCAGTAGATATTATCTGTGGCTGTGAGCACGAAAACCCTATTGTAGCCAAAGGTGTAATAGAATTGCTATGGGATGAGTTTGGAGGAACAATAAATAAACAAGGCTATAAAGTGCTTGATCCTAAGATAGGAGCTATTTATGGTGATAGTATCACATTAGAAAGAGCAACACAAATATGTGAACGTCTAAAACAAAAAGGATTTGCCTCTACCAATGTGGTTTTAGGAATCGGTAGTTTTACCTACCAGTATAATACAAGAGATACTTTTGGATTTGCAATGAAAGCAACATATGTAGAAGTAAACGGAGAAGGAAGAGAAATTTTTAAAGATCCTATAACCGATGATGGTACCAAAAAATCTGCAAAAGGTCGTATTCAATTATACGAACAAAATGGTGAAATTGTTTATAAAGATCAGGTAACCAAAGTAGAGGAAGAAAAAGGGCTTTTACAAACAGTATTTATAGATGGTAAATTGGTTGTTAATGATACATTACAACAGATAAGAGAACGATTATCTTAATATATCTTATATCTAAAAAAATATAAAAACAACTCTTGTAAACCATTGCTACAAGAGCTGTTTTTTATACAGTTATTTTAAAACAAATTAATATTTTACTGTCAAACCAAGTCCAAACTGATCTCCTTGGTTAAAATTGGGAGCACCACTACCATTTTCATATTTCAAATCAATAGCCATGGTATTATCATTAGTCAAAGTCATTCTGAAGTTTCCCGCAATACGGTGATAAAAATCATCAGAAAGTATATCATACCATCCTGTAGCATCACCCACAATGCTAAATTTAAAAGTTCCTAATTCAAATATTTTTTTGCTATCAAATAGAAAAACTCCTTTTGCCCTAAAAATAGGCTCTTCTATATCCTCTTCACTTTCATCTTTATCTCCACCCACATTGATGTCATCAGCATTAATAAAATCAAATTTATATCCCCCTTGAGCAAAGATTGCAATACTAGTAGTCTCTTTAATGATTTTAGGCATTTTTTTATTAAAACTAAATAAGGGTTCATACCCAACCTCTGCAATACTATTAAGAATAGTGAAATCATTATTGGTTTCTACTCCACCTGCAAAATGAATAAGGTGTAAAGTACACTCAGAACAACCTGTAGGGGTTCCTCCAACCTCTACAACTCTTACAGGAACATAAGTTGCTTTTGCTTGTAAATCAATACTAGAAAAAGCATCTTCTCCTCCTGATCTCATAGTCAAATCCGGAGCTAGTAACCAAAATCCTTTAGGTTGTATCATTTCTGTAGCTATTTCATCAATTTTTTTATCAAAAAAATCAAAAGCATAACTAATTGCATTATTTTTTAATTCTGTTTTTATCGTTGATAGCGATATAGTAATAGGCTTTTCATCCTGCCCATACGATGTATACTGAAAACATAGAATCAGTATAGTAATCAAGGTTATTTTTTTTAAATCCATTAGTCTAATAATTTAGTAGCAAGATTTTCCAATGATTTGTCAAACCATGATTTTGGCCAAGATTTATCTTCTCGATCATTTATCAATAAAGTGTATCGAATAAATCCTTTATATAACCTTTTGGCTTGCAATGAAGTAACACCTACATCACGATTCAATACATCTTTATGAATGGTATCTTTTGTAATATCAATATCAGTATCAGTTAGATTTTTAGCATGATAAATCATTACCTCAATTAAATTTTCTTTTGTCATAACACAATGGCTAGTAGTTTATAGTATTTAGAGAATACACAGCGTATTCAAATATATTATTATTTGGTGATAGGTATAATTGAAAAATAACTAGTTAAAATGGTAAATAAGTATTGAAATTTACTAAAAATTAGTGATTGAATATTTGTAAGGTTTTTGATTAGTATTTATTTAACATTAGAAGTGAAAATCAATTATTTTTTAAGTATTAGAAGCCTTAATTAATAATAAATAGGGGTTAGGATGATAAGGTTTCGTTAAAAAAATAAAGAATATTCATACAATTTCTATTTTTATCAAATTAATAACAATACTCATTAAGCAAATAAGCAGATTTAAAATAGATCAATCATTTTATGAAAACTAACACCATTTATTTATTTCTAATAACTACCGTACTCTTTATGGCATGTTCCAAAGAAAAAAAACAGGCAGAAAAAAAACAGGTATCTATAAAAGCTCCTGTAGCCAAAAAAATACCTGAAAAACTAGAAGCGCACGGTGACACACGTGTAGATGATTATTTCTGGATGCGTTTAAGTGATGCACAAAAAAATGCTGAAACTCCAGATACACAAACCCAAGACGTATTAGATTATCTAGTTGCAGAAAACACTTACAAAGATAGTGTAATGAAACATACACAAGGTATTCAGGAAAAGTTGTATAATGAGATCGTGGGGCGAATTAAAAAAGATGATGCTTCTGTACCTTATAATGATAACGGGTATTCATATTATACCCGATATGAAAAAGGAATGGATTATGCTTTATATTGTCGTAAAAAACTAGATGATAAAGAAGCTAAAGAAGGAATTATCCTCAACGGACCAAAGCTAGCAAAAGGCCACTCTTATTTTGCAGTAGGAACCCGTACAATAAGTACAAATAATACACTTCTGGCCTATAGTGTTGATACAGTTTCTCGTCGTCGATATACAATTTACTTTAAAAATTTAGTATCAGGAGAATTATTACCAGATGTGCTTGAAAATACAAGTGGTAATATTGTATGGGCAAATGATAATAAAACCGTTTTTTATGCATCAAAAGACTCTGTGACACTAAGACAGAATAAAATATACAAGCACGTTTTGGGAACTAAGCAATCTGAAGATGTATTGGTTTTTGATGAAAAAGATGAAACATATTATTGTTTTGTATTTAAATCAAGATCAAGTAAATACATAATGATAGGTAGCAGTCAAACATTATCAACAGAATATAGATATGTAAGTGCAGATACCCCTAATGACGATTGGAAAGTTATTCAACCAAGAGAAAAAGATTTAGAATATAGTGTAGATCACTATAAAGATCATTTCTATATCAGAACCAATCTTGATGCACGAAATTTTCGTTTAGTAAAAACACCAATTACCGCTACAACAAAAGAAAACTGGGTAGATGTAATCCCACATAGAGAAGATGTTTTACTACAAAGCTTTGTAGTGTTTAAAGAACATTTGGTACTACAAGAACGTGTAAATGGATTACGTACTCTAAGAACAATGAAATGGAATGGAGACAACGATCATTATATAGAATTTAATGACCCTGCATATGCTTCTTATTTGGGTGATAATCTTGATTATGACACCAATATTTTACGATATGTGTATACCTCTTTGACTACTCCAAGTAGCACTATCGATTATAACATGGACAGCAAAGAGAAAGTAATACTAAAAGAGCAAGAGGTGTTAGATCCTAATTTTTCTAAAGATAACTACGTATCAGAAAGAGTATATGCTACGGCCAAAGACGGTGTTAAAATTCCAATCTCGATAGTATATAAAAAAGGAATTGAGAAAAGTAGTACAACCCCACTATTATTATACTCTTATGGATCATATGGTTATAGTTCTGAACCTACATTCAGTTCCAACAGACTTAGTTTATTAGATAGAGGTTTTGTATATGCAATAGCACATATACGAGGAGGTCAGGAAATGGGTAGACATTGGTATGAAGATGGAAAACTACTAAAAAAGAAAAATACATTTACTGATTTTATTGATTGTGGAGAGTTTTTGGTAGAAAAAGGATATACGAGTCCTAAGCATATGTATGCAATGGGAGGTAGTGCTGGAGGATTATTAATGGGAGCCGTTCTAAACATGAAACCAGAATTATGGAATGGTGTGGTTGCCGCTGTACCCTTTGTAGATGTAGTTTCTACTATGATGGATGAAACGATACCATTAACTACATTTGAATTTGATGAATGGGGAAATCCAAAAAATAAAGAGTATTATGAGTATATGAAATCATATTCACCCTATGACAATGTAGAAGCAAAAGAATATCCTAATATTATGATTACTACAGGTTATTGGGATAGTCAAGTACAATATTGGGAACCTGCCAAATGGATAGCAAAACTTAGAGAACTCAAAACTGATGATAATATGTTGATTATGGATTGTGATATGAAAACTGGTCATGGTGGAGCATCAGGTCGTTTTGAGCGTTATAAACGTACAGCCTTAAATTATGCATTTATGATGGATCTAGAAGGAATAAAAGAATAGATAATTTATCATTTTTTTTTAAGAAAACTACCGTAAATCAACGGTAGTTTTCTTTTTTATATATTTAGCAACATGATAATTACCAAAGGAATTAGTGTAGGGAAATATGTAGTAAGACGCTATGAAACGATTAGGCTCCAAGGTATTATGTTCCTTCAAAATCATATTTGATAGAAGCCATCTTATACAACCTTAAAGAAGAAATATACAAAGGAAAAGAGACTATTGTCTGGACTGGGCAGTCTTCATTAATTGATCCATCTTCTATAGAATCTGCGGCTAGTAGTTTTACAAATAAAATGGTACATCATTTAGTAAATGATTCAATTCTCAAAAAATAAATTAGTTTGAGGTTAGTCCATGAAGTATTCATTTGAAGCATAAAAACCTTACTGAATGAGTAATAATAGAGTATTATAAGATCTTTTTTATTGGCTCTAGTTTATAATTGCGTTGATATTAGTTTTTGATATTGTGCTTCGATATTTCTGTAATTCTTTATAGCGTTAACATCTAGGACAGTTTTTTGTACAAATAGCAGCGCCTTATCCTTATTGTTTTTGAGTTGCTCTTTGAGTTTAAACCAATTTAGGTACTGCTGCAGGTATTTAGTGGCTACACCCCAAAAAGCATTATCAATCCATTTTTTTATTCTATTGTGGGTAGAATTGACATGTTGTATATGGTATATTTTGTCTTTTACCCGTTGTTTTATAATTCCTTTGAGTGGATGATGTTCTATGTTTTGGTCTTTAGCAAAGCCTTTATAGCTCACATGAGCATCACTGCAAAGAATCGTCTGGCTTGTATTAATGCGATCTCCAATAGCCTTTTGTATATCACTTTTCTTGATACGCCCCATAGTTGCAACTGTCAAATCCAAACCTGAT